>JBLMVY010000343.1:0-7755 GCA_050256935.1 Candidatus Levyibacteriota bacterium
CTGCCCGGAACGTTCTCGGCGAGCTGCCAGCGCAGGATCTCGCCGTCGTCCTCCCACGCCGGCAGCGCCACCTTGCGCAGCCGGGTTCCCGACAGCGACGTCGTCGTCAGGGCGGTGCGGATCTCGCGGTCGCGGATCTTCACCACGTACTCGTCGGCGGCGTACGCGGCACGGGTGCGCGGCCACATGTCGAGGAGCTTCCTCGAGCGCGCATCGAGGCGCGCGTCGCGGTCGGCGATCAACGCGTCGACGGCAAAAACCGGGTCAGACCCGGTTTTCCGGGAAGTTGCGCCGAAATCCGTGTCTGTCCCGGTTTTTTCGGCGAGCATCGCCTTCGTCGCGCGCAACTGCTGGCGCTCGCGCGCGATCGCCGCCTGCCCGCGCGCATGGCGGTGATAGCCGCGCACCGTCTCCGCGATCTCCGCCAGGTAGCGCACCCGCGGCGCCGGAACGATCGCCCGCTGCTGCGTCGAATGCCGCGTCGCCGGCACCCGCAGGGCGCCCGCGGGCAGGACGAGGCCCCGCCCGCGCAGCGCCGCGGCCACCGCGCCGTACAGCGCGGTCACGCCGTCGTCGTTGAAGCGCGATGCGATGGTGCCGAAGACCGGCATCTCCTCGGGCGGGATCTTCCACTGCTCGCGGTTGCGCTGGTACTGCTTGCGCACGTCGCGCAGCGCGTCCTGCGCGCCCTTGCGGTCGAACTTGTTGATGGCGACGAAATCGGCGAAGTCGAGCATGTCGATCTTCTCGAGCTGCGACGCAGCCCCGAACTCGGGTGTCATCACGTAGACCGACACGTCGACGTGGGGGACGATCGCCGCGTCCCCCTGGCCGATGCCCGAGGTCTCGACCACGACGAGGTCGAAGCCGGCGGCCTTGCAGGCGGCGATCGCGTCGGGAAGGGCCTTGGAGATCTCGCTGCCGGCATCGCGCGTCGCCAGCGAGCGCATGTAGATGTTCGGCGCATGGATCGCATTCATGCGGATGCGGTCGCCGAGCAGCGCGCCGCCGGACTTGCGGCGCGACGGGTCGATCGAGACGATGGCGATCTTCAGGCGGTCGCCCTGGTCGAGGCGGAAGCGCCGCACCAGCTCGTCGGTCAGCGAGCTCTTGCCGGCGCCGCCTGTGCCGGTGATGCCCAGCACCGGCGCCTTCGACTGCCCCGCCGCCGCGGACAGCGCCTGGCGCAGCGCGGGCGCCGCCTCGCCGCTCTCCAGCACCGTGATGACCCGTGCCAGGGTCCGCGTGCGCAGGTGGCGATCGTCCGCCGCGAGGCCCTCGAGGGAATCCGGTGGCGATTTCGCGAGATCGACGTCGGCGGCGGCGACGATCTCGTTGATCATCCCCTGCAGGCCCAGCTTCTGGCCGTCTTCGGGAGAGAAGATCCGCGCGACGCCGTAGTCGTGCAGTTCCCGGATCTCGGCGGGAACGATGACACCGCCGCCGCCGCCGAAGACCTTGATGTGGCCGGCGCCGCGCTCGCGCAGCAGGTCGAGCATGTACTTGAAGAACTCGACGTGCCCCCCCTGGTACGACGAGATGGCGATGCCCTGCGCATCCTCCTGGATCGCGCAGTCGACGATCTCCTCGACCGACCGGTTGTGGCCCAGGTGAATCACCTCGCAGCCGGTCGCCTGCAGGATGCGGCGCATGATGTTGATCGCGGCATCGTGGCCGTCGAAGAGACTCGCCGCCGTGACGAACCGCAGCTTGGTGCGCGGCTTGTAGACCAGCGGCGGGCGTGTCGAATCGTTCATCTGGAACCTCGCGCGAGGGGGCCGCCCGGCGGCGACGGTCGCGGCGGCGCAGTGCGTTGCCGGCCCCGGGGCGGGGCAGCGGACAGCTTACCGGAATGCCATTGGATGGGATCCTGCATGACGTTTACGTAAACGTCAATCTCGGGGCCGGCCCCCGATCGAGGCCCGGGATTGCGCCGGGACGGATTTTGGCCGGTGGTAAGCTCGGACGTGCCCTCCCCCCGCATCGCCCCGCGCGATCTCGCGCTGATCCTCGCCGTGGTCGCCATGTGGGGGTTTTCCTTCGTGCCGATCAAGATCGGGCTGGAGGAGATCCCGCCGTTCGCCTTCGCCGCGCTGCGCTTCCTGTTCGCCGCCGTGCCGCTGGTGCTCTTCGTGGCGCCCCCGCGCATGCCCGCAATGCTGGTCATCGCCTACGGCCTGGCGATCGGCGTGTTCCAGTTCGGCCTGCTGTTCCTGGGCATGCGCCTCGGCATGCCGGCAGGGCTGTCGTCGCTGGTGATCCAGTTGCAGGCGTTCTTCACCATCGGCCTCGGGATCGCGGTCCTCGGCGACCGCCTGCACGGCGAGAACGTCGTGGGTGCGATCGTCGCCGGACTGGGGGTCGCGCTGCTCGCCCTCCATCGGATCCGGCTGGGCGCGGACTCGACGCTGACCGGGCTCGCACTGGTGATCGTCGCAGCGATGGCCTGGGCCGTCGGCAACATCGTCGCCAAGCACGCGGCCCGAAAATACCGCGCCCAGATGCTGGGCCTGGTCGTCTGGTCCTCGCTCGCCCCGCCGCTGCCTCTGCTGGTCGCGTCCTACGCGTTCGAGGGCGGACCGGCCGTGTGGCGCGCCCTCGCGTCGGCGAGCGCGCTCGCCTGGGGCTGCGCCGTCTTTCTCGCGTATTTCGCCACGATCTTCGGCTTCGCGTCCTGGGCGCGGATGCTGCACCGCTACCCGACCGGGCTGGTCGCGCCGTTCGCGCTGCTGATCCCGGTGTCGGGGCTCGCGAGCGGCGCGATGTTCCTCGGCGAATCGCTCGCGCCGCTGCAGATGGCGGGCGTCGGCCTGGTGCTTGCCGGACTCGGCGTCAATGTCTACGGACCGCGGATGCGCGGATGGCTCGCCCGCGCGCTGCCCGGCTGAGCGGATCGGCGCCGACCGGACGCTAGACCGTCGCCTCGACGACCAGCCAGAGCCTGTTCCAGCCGTTCTCGTAGGCGTAGCGCGCTGCCACCGCGAACTGCCCGACCAGGCGCAGACCCAGCCCGCCGACGGGACGGGCCTCGACCTCGCCCTCGATCGGCGCATGTGCGCCGGCGAACTGCGGCGTCGGGTCGTACGGCGGGGCGACATCCTCGTAGACCAGCTCGATGCCTCGAGGATGGGGAACCAGCGTCAATGCGACGAAAGCGCCGGCCCCGCCCCGCGCCCCGCCGTGGCCGTGCATCACGGTGTTGGTGACGAGCTCCTCGACGATCAGGGCCAGCCGCAGGGCCTCGTCGGCGCGAACGCCCCGCTCCATGCACCAGGTTTCGACAAACGCGACGGTTTCGGGCAGGATTTCGAGGCGCGCCGGGAACACCCGGCGCTCGCTACCGGCTTGCGGGGAGTGGTTCGCCATCGTCGGCAATGGGGTCGAGATTCCTGCGCGAGGCGGGGTTTTCGCAGGTGCCCCCGCGGCAGCGGTGGCGGCATTGTACGTAGTTCGATGGCAAACCAGGAGGCCGCGATGCGCCTGCCGAAGCTCCTGCTCCCGATGCTGATGCTCGCCGCTTGGTCGGCCCAGGCGGCCGACATCGGCCAGATCAAGGTTTCCAGCGGCAGCGTGACCATCGACCGCGGCGGCCAGGCGCTGCCGGGGGGTCTCGGCGCCCGCGTGCAGCAAGGCGATGTCGTGAAGACCGGCGCCAACGGATCGGTGGGCATCACCATGAGCGACAACTCGCTGCTGTCGGCGGGACCGAACAGCGTGCTGGCACTCGATCAGTACGCTTTCGACACGACGACCAACCAGGGCCGCTTCGACGCCTCGCTCGCCAAGGGAACGCTTGCGGTCGTCTCCGGCCGGCTGGTCAGGCAGTCGCCGGGGGCGATGACCGTGCGCACGCCGTCGGCGATCCTCGGCGTGCGCGGGACCGAGTTCGTGGTGAGCGCCGATGGCGGCCCGGCCTCGCACTGACGTACAGGCTGCGCCATCGCGCGCGCGCCTGCGCGCCGTTCGCCACTGCGCGCTGACCGCTGCCACCTCGCTGGTGGCGCTGGCGACGCTGCTTGCGGGCTGCGCAACGCCCACCGGCGAGGTCGTGCTGCTCCCCGCGCAGGACGGCCACCCTTCGGTGCTGGCCGTGAAGCAGGGCGACCGGGAGGTCGTCCTCGACAAGCCCTACGCAGCCGCGCAGACGACGACCCAGGGTCCGCGCGCGATCGAATCCAGCCCGAAGGATGTCGAGGCGAAGTTCGGCCGCGCGCTGGCAGCCCAGCCGACGCGCCCGCAGACGTTCACGCTCTATTTCGTCGAGGGCAGCAACGCGCTGACCGAGGAGTCGAAGCGCGTCTTCGAGAGCGTCTTCCCCGACATCGCGAAGCATCCGGTCCCCGACATCGTCGTCATCGGGCACACCGACAGCGTCGGCAGCGACGCCTACAACGACAAGTTGTCGCTGCAGCGCGCCGACGCCGTGCGCGACGCGCTGATCCAGCGCGGCATTCCCGCCGCGGACATCGTCGCCGAGGGCCGCGGCAAGCGCGATCCCCTGGTTGCGACCGGCGAGGGCGTCTCCGAAGCGCGCAATCGGCGGGTCGAGGTCATCGTCCGCTGACCGTCGCTCAGCAGACGCCGGGGCCTCCCCGGGCAGGCTAGACGCTGTCGCGCGATGCCGTCGCGGCGCGCGGCCGGGCATCGATCCCGCGCCAGCACAGCGCGAGCACGGTCATGTCGTCGGCAGGATCGGCGTCTCCCGCGAATGCCTTGACGTCCTCGCGCAGTGAATCGACCGCCGCGTGCGCCGAAACCGCAGCCGCGAGCACGCGTGCCGCGCGCTCGGCACCGTAGAGCTCGCGCGCGACGTTCTGCGCCTCGGTGACGCCGTCGCTGACCACGCACAGCACCTCGCCGGGCGCGAGATGCGTCTGCGCGCTCTCGTAGGCGAAGTCGTCGACGGCGCAAAGGGGCGGGCCGCCGGCGCCGGCCAATCGCCGGACGTGCCCCGTCGCCGGACGGATCAGGTACGGATTCTCCTGGCCGGCGCTGCAGTAATCGAGCTCGCCGGTGGCGAGGTCGAGCACGCCCGCGAAGGCCGCGACGAACAGCGCCGAGGGATTGTCGCGCGCCACCTCGCGGTTGGCCGCCGACATCAGCGTCCCGACATCGACGTCGAGGGAGCGCAGCGCGGCGCTCTTGCACAGCGCCTTGCCCACCGCCATGAAGATCGCCGCCGACAATCCCTTGCCGGCGACGTCGCCCAGCATGAAGAACAGGCGGTGGTCGTCGAGCATGTAGAAATCGTAGAGATCCCCACCCACCTCCTGCGCAGGCTGCATCGACGCCGCGATCTCGACGCGTCGATCGTGCAGCCCTTCGGGCTGGGGCAGCATCTCGCGCTGGATGCGCTGCGCCGCCTGCAGCTCGCCCGCGACCCGGGCGGCCTCCTCGCGCTGGCGCTGCAGCACCTGCTCGAGCAGCTTGCGATTGCGCGTCGCGTCGGCGAGCGTCAGGGCGAGCAGTGCGCCGGACAGCACGATCAGTCCGACGACCGGCGTCGCGGCGTCGAACAGCAGGCGCTCGCCCCTGAACAGGGCGAACGCCACCGCCAGGGGGACGACCACGCATCCGAACGCGGCCAGCGCGCCGTTGCGCACCGGCCAGCGCGGCGCGCCCCAGACGAGCAGCGCGCCCAGGAGGACGAAGCCGGCGGCCTCCGCCAGGGGCGCCCACGACGGCCGCAGGAGCAAGGTGCCGTCGTACATGTTCTCGAGAAGCTGCGCGTGCACCTCGCTGCCGGGCATCTTGTCGCCCACCGGGGTCCACACGTAATCGCCCAGCGCGGCCGCGGTGACGCCGATCAGCACGAACTTCCTGGTGAAGCGGGTCGGGTCGACGCGTCCTTCGAGCACGTCGGCGGCCGACACGAACCGCGCCGGGTCGCGGCGGGAGAACCAGATTCGTGCCTGGCCATCGCTTTCGGTGGGAACGAACATGTCGCCGATGGCGACGCCTTGCACCTCCCCGCCCGCGGTGGCGAGGCGGACCGCGGGAAGACGCGCTGCGACCCGCCACATCTCGACCGCCAGCGTCGGTGCCAGCGTGCCGTTGACGTTGCCCACCAGCGGAACGCGCCGCACGACCCCCTGGGTGTCCTCGGCGGACACCAGGCCCCAGCCCGAGGCCGCATTCTCCAGGATCGGGAGATTCGCCACCGCGCCGGAGTATTCGATCAGGCGCCCCACCGCGCGCGATGCGGATGCGGCCGATCCATCGGCGTCCCGCACGACGACCGGGGCGACGCGCAGCGGATTGACCGAGCGTCCCGGCGTGCCGGCGACGATCAGCACCGTGGGCGACGCGGCAAGGGCGTTGGCGAGTTCCTTGTCGGTCGACGGCAGGTCGCCGTACCTGTCCGTCAGCGCCGCATCGGCATCGATGCGTGGTAGCAGCGTGTCCGGCGACAGCGGATCGGGCTCGTCCATCAGGATGTCGATGCCGACGGCGGCCGGCCCCGCACCGCTGATGGTGTGGATCAGCTGCGCAAGCCGCGTGCGCGGCCACGGCCAGCGACCGAGCGTCGCCAGGCTCTTTTCGTCGATCTCGACGATCGTCGCCGGCGACGACTCGATCGGTCGCGGGGACAGCACCTGGTACAGGTCGAACCAGCCGGTCTGCAGCGGAAAGCGGTCCGGCAGTCCGGTCGCCACCACGATCGCGACCGCGACGAGAATCGTACTGCCGAGAATCCGTATCCGGGTCGTCCGGAGCCCGATGTCCTCCGGCCCCGGCGACGTCACAACCTGATTTCCAGCCCGTCGTAGGCGCTGGTCACGCGCAGCGGCGCGTCGGTCCGCGTGATCTCCTCGAAGCGCCGCGTCTCCGCCAGCACCTTGGAGATGGCGGCGTCGTCGAGCGCCGGCTCGTGGTGGAACATGCACAGGTGCTTCGCGCGGGCGAGCTGGCACAGCTCGACGCCGACGATGTTGCTCGAATGGCCCCAGTCCGCCTTGACCGAGGTCGCCTCCGCAAGCGAATACATGGCGTCGAAGATCACGACATCGGCGTCGCGGAAGAACTCGGCGAAGCCGGCACTCTCCTGCGGATCGGCGAGCTTGTGCTCCGAATCGGTCGTGTAGATGACGGTGCGGCCGTCCTTCTCGAAACGGTAGCCGTAGGAATCGCCGGTGTGATGCTGGAGCTTCAGCGTCACGCGCATGCCGGCGACGTCGTGGACCCGGCCCGGCTCGAGATGCACGAACTCGATCGCCGCGTTGAAGGTCGAGAATGGCACCGGGAACGACGGCGGCTCCATCTGTCGGCGCAATGCGCCCTCGAGCTCGGCATGCCCGCCATAGAAGATCACGCGATTGCCCGGAATGTAGGCCGGCGTGAAGAACGGCAGGCCCATGATGTGATCCCAGTGCAGGTGCGACACGAACAGGTGATAGGTCTGCGGCGCGGCGGGCCCGTGCCGCGCGATCGCCGCCTGCCCGAACGGACGCAGCCCGCTGCCGAGGTCGCAGACCACGTACTCGGCATCGCCGGTCTCGATCTCGACGCAGGACGTGTGGCCGCCATAGGTGCCCGCGACATCGAACGGGAGACCGTCGATGTACTCGTCGATCTCACCTTCCGACGCAAACGTCTGCCCCGAGGCGTCGCGCAGCGCCGAGGCGATCTTGCGGCGCACCTCGTGGGCGGTGAGCGCGACCGGCAGCGATCCGCGCGTGCCCCAGAACCGGATCTTGCGCATCGCGCGTCGCTAGCCTGCGTCGTAGACGTCGCGCGCTTCGGGCGACAGGGCGC
>JBLMVY010000344.1:0-2857 GCA_050256935.1 Candidatus Levyibacteriota bacterium
TCGCTGACGGCCGACCTCTACGGAGGCAAGGTCACGTATCACGGCAAGGTCGAGGGCTTCGGCGCCGGCACCGGATCGGCGTTCGCGCTCCTGCCTGCGCAGAACGCGACCGGCAACTGGATCAAGATCGTCCAGCGCGTTCCGGTGCGCATCGCCCTCGACCCCAAGGACCTGGCGGAGCATCCGCTGCAGATCGGGCTGTCGATGCAGGTCGACGTCGACACCCATGATCGCAGCGGCGTGCGCCTGCCGCATGTCGCGCAGGCGGCCGCGCCCTGGGCGACCACGGTCTTCGCTGCGCAGGAGGCGCTGGCCGACCAGCGCGTGCGCGAGATCATCGCCGCCAACGAAGGAGGCGCGACGACCGGCGCCGCCGCATCCGCGAAGCGCGCACGCGACAGCCGCAGTGACAGCCGCATCGCGCGCCGCCCGGCCGTGAGGCGCATCGCCTCCGCGCACGCCAGGCCGCTGTAGCGCGATCGCCGGCGGACATCGCGATGGCCGAAGCACCGGATCCGGGCAGGCAGGGCGTGCGGGCGCCGCTGCCTCCGCTCCACGGCGCCGCGCTCGCCGTGGGCACGATCGCCCTGTCGCTCGCGACGTTCATGAACGTCCTCGACACGTCGATCGCCAACGTGTCGATCCCCGCGATCGCCGGCGATCTCGCCGTCTCCCCCGACCAGGGGACGTGGGTGATCACCTCCTTCGGCGTCGCCAACGCGATCTCGCTGCCGCTCACCGGCTGGCTGACCCAGCGCTTCGGCCAGGTGCGCCTCTTCACCGCGTCGGTGCTGCTGTTCGTCATCGCATCGTTCCTCTGCGCGCTCGCGCCCACGCTCTCGATGCTGATCGTGTTCCGGGTGCTGCAGGGCGCGGTGGCGGGGCCGATGATCCCCCTGTCGCAGTCGCTGCTGCTGTCGTCCTACCCGAAGGAGCGCGCCGGCAGCGCGCTCGCGATGTGGGCGATCACCACGCTGGTCGCGCCGGTCGCCGGACCGCTGCTCGGCGGCTGGATCACCGACAACATCTCGTGGCCGTGGATCTTCTACATCAACATCCCGGTCGGCCTGGTCGCGGTCGCGGCCACCTGGCTCATCTACCGCGACCGCGAGACGCCGACGCTCAAGCTGCCGGTCGATGCCGTCGGCCTGGGGCTCCTCGTCCTGTGGGTCGGCGCGCTGCAGGTGATGCTCGACAAGGGCAAGGACCTCGACTGGTTCGGCTCCAATTTCATCGTCGCGCTGGCGGTGGTCGCGTCCCTGGGCTTTGCGCTGTTCGTCGTCTGGGAGCTGACCGACCGGCATCCGGTCGTCGACCTGCGCCTCTTCCGGCGACGCAATTTCTGGACGAGCACGCTCGCGATGTCGCTGGGCTACGGTGCGTTCTTCGGAAACCTGGTGCTGCTGCCACTGTGGCTGCAGCAGTACATGGGGTATCCGGCGACCATGGCCGGGGTCATCCTCGCGCCGGTGGGCTTCCTCGCGATCCTGCTGATGCCCTTCGTCGGGCGGACCGTGCACCGCGTCGACCCGCGGCTCTTCTCGACGGGCGCATTCGCGATCTTCGCCCTGGTCTTCTACCTGCGCTCGCGCTTCAACACGACGGCCGACGTCGAGACGCTGCTGATCCCGACGATCATCCAGGGCGCGGGGATGGCGCTGTTCTTCGTTCCGCTGGTGACGCTGAGCCTCTCCGGGCTCCCGCACACGCGCATTCCGGCCGCGTCGGGGCTGTTCAATTTCGCGCGCATCACGGCAGGCTCATTCGGAACGTCGATCACGACGACGTGGTGGGACCGGCGGGCGAGCCTGCATCACGCGCAGCTTGCCGAGCACATCACGCCCTGGGATCCGGCGGCGGCGCAGGCGCTCGCCAACCTGCACGCCAGTGGCGCCGCGCCGGGGCAGGGGCGCGCGCTGATCGACCGCATGATCGAGCAGCAGGCGTTCACCATGTCGGTCGACGACATCTTCCTGCTGTCGGCCGGGGTGTTCCTGCTGCTGATCGGCGTCGTCTGGCTGGCGCGGCCCGTCAGGCAGGCGACCGGCCCGGCGCCGGTCGCGGTCGAGTGAGAGGCACGACCCTCGACGCTGCCGTGCGGCATCAACCTCCGTGGTGTGTGCGCTCACTCTCGTCGACGGTCGCATTGAACGGCGACCTGGATTGTGCAAACCGCTCGCCGGGGCGACCGCAGGCCGACCTTTCGTCGGGGCGCGGCAGCGACCCGGACGGCACGGTACGCAACTTGCTGATTCCCTTGTCCCTTTAGCGGATCCGGGGATGCGGGTCCGGCGTCGGAGATCGGGTGCATGCGAGGGCATGCGCAGGAGGAGCGATCATGATCCGTTTCGGCTTCACCATTCGCACGCGTACGGGCCAGCGCATCGAGAGCGTCTCGATCATCGCCGGGTCGGCCAAGGACGCCGAGCGGCGGCTGCGCCAGATGTACCTGCACTGCGACATCCTGGAGCGCCGGGAAGTGGCGATTCCCAGGACGCTGGCCGCCATGAGCATGGCCAACGTGATCGACCTCTTCGCGACCAGTCCGCCGACGATCATCCAGAACTGAAGCACACCGCGGCCTTCAGCCGGCGTCCCGCGCGGCAGGGACGCTCGGCGGCCGCGACTCCCGCCGGTCCGGGCGCGCCGGGCGCAGGCGTATCATCGTTTTCCACCCAGGTTTCCACCGTTTGATGGCCGCAGCCCCCAACGTCGCAATCCTCGCCGCCGGCCAGGGCAAGCGCATGCGCTCGGCGCTGCCCAAGGTTCTCCACCCGCTCGCCGGGCGTCCCCTCGCCGCCCACGTCCTCGCCGCCGTCCGCAACCTCGGCCCGCGCGCGATCGCGATGGTCACCGG
>JBLMVY010000345.1:0-3762 GCA_050256935.1 Candidatus Levyibacteriota bacterium
CCGCTGCAGCGGCTGCGCGCGGCGCCTCGGGTCCCTGGTCATTCGACGTCGCCGAGGTCCACGTCGGCGACGGCGTCGTGCACGTTGCCGACGCCGCGGTGACGCCCGCGTTCGAGGACACGCTGTCCAAGGTCAGGCTCGAGGGCCGGAAGCTCGCGTCCAAGGGGCCGCCGGGGACGATCGACGTCGCCTTCGATTCCGGGAAGGGCGCGCATTTCGACCTGCGCGCCGAAGCGAATCTCGCGGCACAGTCGGCGCGCGGGAATGTCTCGGTAGTCAAGCTTCCGCTCGCGGAGCTCTATCCCTACTACGCATCGGCGCTCAACCTCGATCTGCGCCGGGGCACCCTCGACTTCACCGGGGACTTCGACGTCGCGCTGGCGGGCGCATCCCCCCGCTTCGTCCTGACCAAGGGCGTCGCCGGGTTGACCGACGTGGAGGCGGCGATCCGCGGCGAGCGCGATCCGCTGTGGCGGCTGGTGCACGCCGACCTGACCGGCATCGCGCTCGACCTCGACAGGCGCAGTGTCACCATCGACAGCGCAGCGTGGCGCGGCGGGACGGTCCGCGTTCTCCGGCAGGCGGATGGCGTCATCAATTTCGAGCGGCTGGTGCGCACGGCAGAAGGGGCCCCTGCAGCGGCCCCTGCAGTGTCCCCTTCGGCGGCGCCCGTGACGGGGCGCCCGGCGCAGTCCGATGCGGCCGGCTGGACGGTCGTCGCCCGCAAGGCCCTCCTCGAGGGTGTCGCGGCCGACATCGAGGACCGCGTCCCCGAGGTCCCGGTGAAGCTGCGCATCCCCGACGAGCGGATCGCGATCGCTGACTTCAGCAACGCAAAGGCGGCGAAAGCCCGGATCGACGCATTCGTTCGCATCGGCAAGGCCGGGCGCATGCGCATCGCCGGGGCGTTGGGCATGCAGCCGGCCGACCTGGACTGGCGCATCGACGCGACGGCCATCGATCTCGTGCCGTTCCGGCCCTATTTCGAATCGAAGACCAACATCGTCGTCGCCGGCGGCGCGGTCACGACCAAGGGCCGCCTGACCTATGCGGTTGGCGGCCGCGGCGCGCCGCGGGTCACCTACGCCGGCGACATCACCGTCAGCGACTTCGATTCGCTCGACCGGCCCGAGTCGCAACCGCTGATGCGCTGGAAGACGCTGGCCCTCAAGGGCGTCGACCTCAAGTCGGAGCCCCTGCAGATCGGGCTGGGCACCGTCGCCATGGACAGCTTCTATGCGCGGATCATCGTCAATGCCGACGGCACCCTCAACCTGCAGCAGTTGCTGGCGCCGGAGTCGGCCGCCGTGCAGGAGGCCGCTGCGGCCCCGGCATTGTCCAGCCCGGGCGCGACCACCAAGGCGCTGCCGCCGGCGCCGGCGGAGGCCCAGGCGCTGCCGGTTTCCGTCGGCCGCATCGACGTGGCCAACGGCGATGTCGAGTTCTCGGATTTCTTCGTGAAGCCGAACTATTCGACGCACCTGTCCTCGGTCGCAGGCGGCGTCTCGACGCTGTCGGCGTCGCAGGCGGGGGATGTCGAGCTCTCCGGGCGCGTCCAGGACACGGCGCCCGTCGACATCCGCGGCACGATCAATCCGTTCGCGCCGAAGCTCCAGCTCGACCTGACCGCGAAGGCGACCGATGTCGAGCTGCCGCCCCTGACGCCGTATTCGATCAAGTATGCCGGTTACGGCATCACCAAGGGCAAGCTCTCGATGGAGGTCCATTACAAGATCGACGACCGCAAGCTCGCCGCCACCAATCAGCTGCGACTCGACCAGCTGACCTTCGGCGAGCGCGTCGACAGTCCGACGGCGACCAAGCTGCCGGTGCTGCTCGCGGTTGCGCTGCTCAAGGACCGCAACGGCGTCATCAACCTCGACCTCCCGATCCAGGGGACGCTCGACGATCCGAAGTTCTCGATCTGGCGCGTTCTGGTGCAGATATTCGTGAACCTGGTCACCAAGGCGGTCACCGCGCCTTTCGCCCTGCTGGGATCGATCGCGGGCGCCCACGGCGAGCAGCTCGCCTACGTCGAGTTCGCGCCGGGACAGGCCGAGCTCACGGCGGCGGCGCAGGCCAAGCTCGAGACCCTCGCCAAGGCGCTGACCGATCGTCCGGCATTGAAGCTCGAGGCGTCGGGTCGCGTCGTGCCCGATGTCGACCGCGAGGGGCTGAAGCGCGTGCGGCTCGACGCCGCGATGCGCGCGCAGAAGCAGAAGGCGCTGGCCGCGCAGGGCGAATCGGCACCGCCGCTCGCGCAGATTCGCATCGACGCCGCCGAATATCCGAAGTACCTGGCCGCCGTCTACGGCGGCACCAAGCTGCCCGACAAGCCCCGGAACGTCCTGGGAATCGCCAAGACGATTCCCGATGCCGAGATGGAGAAGATGCTGCTCGAAAGCTACAAGGTGGACGAGCCTGCGCTGGTGGCGCTGGGGGACGACCGCGCGGAGACGGTGAAGGCGTGGCTGGTCGAGCACGGGCACATCGCGCCCGAGCGGATCTTCATCGTCGCGCCCAAGCTGGGCAAGGAGGGGGTCACCGACCAGGGGGCGCCAACGCGCGTCGACTTCGCGATAAGATGACCGCCGTCGTTGTGCCGGGGAACGGATGGCCGAAGAGCCCGACACCCGGAACAGCCCGTCAGCCGAAGGGCGTGTCAGCCGATGGGCCCGTGGCCCGAAGAGCCTGCTGGAACCAGAGCCTCGTCACGGCCGGACCGACATCACAGGGGGTGCATCATGTTCGAGTTCGCAGCATTGCTCGCCGCCATCGACGACATCATGCTCGGTGCGCTCATCGCGACGCTCGACCATCTGCCGGGCACGTTGCCCGCCCTGCAGGCCTGGCTCGAGCATGCGGCGCGCTGGGAATTCGACCGGCGCTCGGGATTCGACTATCCGCTGCAGGCACCGACGGTGGCGATCGCCCCCGACGAGCTTCCTGCCGCCGTCCTGGGCTCGGCCATGCTGGGGAATTCGTTTCGCCACGAACGCCGGCCGGAGGTGTCTCCGATCGTGGCGTTCTTCGATCGCCTGAAGGACTTGCTGCTCGCCGCCCAGGAGCGCGACGGCGCCATGCTGCACTGAAAGCGGCCGGCGCGCAGCGGTGAGCGGGGAGGGGGCGCCGGCAGGCGCCCCGGTGCTCAGACGCGGCGGCGGTATTCGCCGGTGCGCGTGTCGATCTCGATCTTGTCGCCGGTGTTGACGAACAGCGGGACCGGGACCTCGAAGCCGCTGGCGATCTTCGCGGGCTTCATCACCTTGCCCGACGTGTCGCCCTTGACCGCAGGCTCGGTGTAGGAGACCTCGCGCACGACCGAAGTCGGCAGCTCGACCGAGATGGCCTTGCCTTCGTAGAACGTGAGCTCGCAGGGCAGTCCGTCCTCGAGGTAGGGGAGAGCCGACTCCATGTTCTCCTTCTCGACGTCGTACTGGTTGAACTCCTGGTCCATGAACACGTACATCGGGTCGGCGAAATACGAATACGTGACTTCCTTGCGCTCGAGTTGGATGACGTCGAACTTCTCGTCGGCGCGGTAGACGGTCTCCGTGCCGCCGCCGGACAGCAGGTTCTTGAGCTTCATCTTGACCACCGATGCGTTGCGGCCGGACTTGGTGAATTCGGCCTTCTGCACGACCATCGGGTTGCTGCCGATCATGATCACGTTGCCGGCGCGCACTTCCTGGGCGATTTTCATGTCGATTCCTGGGTGCTCCGCCGGCGGGCCGGCGAATGACGTTGCGAAGTTGGTAAACC
>JBLMVY010000346.1:0-7677 GCA_050256935.1 Candidatus Levyibacteriota bacterium
TTGCCCGATGCCCCGGACAATCCGGTGGCGCATCGACCCGTAAGACATCGAACCGCGATACATCGACCGGTGATGCATCGACAGTGGGTCGGATGGTGGGCCGGCGTTTGCCGATCGACTGCGCGTTCCTCGCCGCCGCCTCGCGGGGCAGAGGGTGATGGGCAGCGCCCCGAGGCGCCTGCGGCGCAGTCGTCGCGAAGCGGGTGGCTCGTGCGCGGCGACTCGTGTGTTGAGTCGCCGCCGCGAGCCGGGACCCGCGCGAGGACAGGGGTTGCGCCGCCGAAGCCTCGGGGCGCTGCCCATCACCCTCTGCTCGACGTCGAGCTGCGCGGATCACGGATCGCGCACCAGGAGCCGCGCGTCGGGGAGCGGCGCGTCGGGGGAGCCGAGCGTCGGGGAGCCGAGCGTCGGGGAGCCGAGCGTCGGGGAGCGCGCCGGAATGGGTTCAGTACTCGACCGGCACCGGATCGAGCGAGCGCCAGAGGTACCACGTGGCGACGCTGCGCCAGGGTTGCCAGTTCTGCGCCAGCGTACGTATCTGCGTCGCCGTCGGCCGCTCTCCATCGAAATAATGCAAGGCGACCGCCTTCTGCAGCCCGAGGTCGGCGACCGGCAGCACGTCGGCGCGCAGTTCGTGGAACATCAGGAACATCTCCGCGGTCCATCGCCCGATGCCTTTCACGTCGACCAGCGCGGCGATCAGCGACTCGTCGTCGAGGCCCGGCCACGTCCGGGGATCGAGCCGCGCCGTCGCGAAGTGGCGCGCCAGGTCGCGGATGTACGAGGCCTTGTTCGCCGACAGCCCGCAGGCGCGCAGCGTGTCGATGCGCTTGCGCTGGACGCGCTGCGGATCGAGTCGCATCGGGTTCCTGGCGTGCCCGCGCTCGGCGCAGGCGTCGATGACGCGCTCCCACACCGACTGGGCCGCCTTGACCGAGATCTGCTGTCCGACGATCGAACGCGCCAGGGTGGTGAACGGATCGCCGCGCCGGGTCAGATGCAGGCCGGGGAACGCCGCGATCAGGCGCGACAGCACGGGATCGCGCTTCGAGAGCTCGCGCGTCGCGTCATCCCAGAAAGGCGGTTTGGTCATGTGGGGAAGGGTCGGGGTCGCCCGCCGCCGGGGCCGGCCGGCGTTGCGTCGTCGCTGCGCGCAGTCGGGGGCCGGAGACGACGCCGCATCGAAGCCGCCCCTGCCGGAAGCGGCGCTCGAGCACGGAAATGGTACATTACGCCGCCTTTTTTGCGGGAAGGGGTCCTGATGCGCAGGGTTTTCAGAGGGTTGGTGGGCGTCGTCGCGCTGCTGCTCGCCACCACCGCCACGAGCCTCGCCGCCGACCCGGCCAAGGTCCTGCACATCGCGTTCCCGGTCGCCGAGACCGGTTTCGACCCGGCCCGCGTATCGGATCTCTATTCGGCGGTGGTCATCGAGGCGATCTTCGACCCGCTGTACACCTACGACTATCTCGCGCGGCCGGCGAAGATCGTCCCCAACACCGCCGACGGCATGCCCGAGGTCTCCGACGGGGGACGCAGCTACCTGATCCACCTCAAGCACGGCGTCCTGTTCTCGCCCGATCCTGCGTTCGGCGGCAAGCCGCGCGAGCTGACCGCGGAAGATTACGTCTACGCCTTCAAGCGCTTCGCCGATCCGGCGAACCGCTCGCCCTGGGCGTTCCTGGTCGAGGACCGGTTCGTGGGGCTCGACCGGCTGATCGAGGAGGCGAAGAAATCCGGCAAGTTCGATTACGACGCGCCTCTCCCGGGCATCGTCGCGCTCGACAAGTACACCCTGCGCTTCACGCTCAAGCGCCCCGACTATCTGCTGCCGTATACGCTGGCACACAGCGCATTCGGCGCGGTCGCGCGCGAAGTGGTCGCGAAATACGGGAACGACCTGAATGCGCATCCCGTCGGGACGGGCCCCTACGTCCTGAAGGAATGGCGCCGCGCGGCACGGATGGTCCTCGAGGCCAATCCCGTCTACCGCCGGCGAATCTGGGATTTCCAGGCGGGCGACGACCCCTGGGACCGCGAGCTCGTGAAGGAGATGAAAGGCAAGACGATCCCGCAGATCGGGCGCGTCGTGATCTCCGTCATCGAGGAGAGCCAGTCGCGCTGGCTGGCGTTCAGCCGCAAGGAGCTCGACCTGCTGGCGCTGCCGGCGACATTCCGCGCCGAGGCCCTCGACCCGAGCAACCGCCTGAAGCCGGCGTTCGCAAACGCCGGAGTGAAGCTCTATCGCGCGATCGATCCCAGCGTCAGCTACGCGTTCTTCAATTTCCGCGACCCGGTCGTCGGCGGATTCTCGAAGGAAAAGATCGCGCTGCGACGCGCGGTGATCATGGGCTACAACCTTCCCGAGGAGATCCGGGTTGTCGACAAGGGCCAGGCGGTGCAGGCCCAGATGCCGATTCCCTACGGCGTCGTCGGCTTCGACCCCGCCTACCGCAGCATCAACCAGTACGACCCGACGCTCGCCAACGAGCTGCTCGACTACTACGGCTACAAGAAGGGCCCCGACGGCTATCGAACGCTGCCCGACGGCAAGCCGCTGACCTTGCGGATGGCCACCGGCACGTCGGCAGCCGACCGCGAGCGCGACGAGCTGTGGCTGAAGTCGATGAACGCGATCGGCATTCGCATGGTGTTCGACCAGGGCAAGTTCGCCGACCAGCTGAAGGCCGCGAAAGCCTGCCAGCTGATGATGTGGGATGCGGCGTGGACCGCGGACTATCCGGACGGCGACGATTTCCTGCAGCTGCTCTACGGCCCCAACACCGGGCAGAGCAACAACGGCTGCTACCAGTCGAAGGCCTACGACGCGATGTACGAGCAATCGCGGCTGCTGCCGCTCGATTCGGTGGAGCGCCAGCACCTTTACATCGACATGACGCGGCAGATGGAAGTCGACGGCGCCTGGGCGCTGCAGACCTCGCCGGAGCGCAACGAGCTGATCAGGCCCTGGGTTCTGGGCTACAAGAAGCACCCGATCCTCAACGCCGATTTCGTGTACCTCGACATCGAGGCGCACAACTGATGGTGACGCCGCGGGCTGCGCTGCGCGCGATGCGCATGATCGTCGCGCCGCTCGCCGCCGCGGCGCTGGCGTCCGCCCCGGCCGGCGCGGGTGCGGCGAATCCCGCCGATCCTGCCAAGGTCATCCGCCAGGTGTTCCCCGCCGCCGAGACGGGATTCGACCCCGCGGGCGCGCAGGACCTCTACTCGGGCACGATCGAGCAGGCGATCTTCGAGACCCTGCTGACCTACGATTACCTCGCAAGACCGTCCAGGCTCGTGCCGCTCGCAGCCGAAGCGCTGCCGACGGTCACCGACGAGGGCCGGACGTACACGATCAGGATCCGCAAGGGCATCCTTTTCGCCGCCGACCCGGCATTCAAGGGCCGCAAGCGCGAGCTCGTCGCCGCCGATTTCGCCTATTCGCTGAAGCGCCTGGTCGATCCGAAGCTGCGCTCCCCCTGGGCGTGGCTGGTCGAGGGCAAGATCGTGGGACTCGATGCGCTGGCGGAAGCCGCGCGCAAGTCGGGGCACTTCGATTACGACGCGCCGGTGGCCGGTCTCCAGACCCCGGACCGCTACACGCTGGTGATCCGCCTGACGCACACCGACTACAACCTGTCGTACATCCTCGCCCACGAGCCCACGTCGGCGGTCGCGCGCGAGGTCATCGACGCCTACGCCGACGAGAGCGGCCGCGCGATGGCGCACCCGGTGGGCACCGGGCCGTACCGGTTGAAGGAGTGGGTCCGCGGGACGCGGATCGTCCTCGACGCGAATCCCGACTACCGCGGATTCACCTGGGATTTCACCTCCGACGATCCGGCCGACCAGCCTCTGATCCGGGAGATGAAAGGCAAGCGGATGCCGCAGATCGGCCGTGTCGAGGTCAGCATCATCGAGGAGGACCAGGCACGGCTGCTCGCGTTCAAGAACGACGAGATCGACCTGATGGACCTGGGCGGCGTGCTCGCGCCCAACGTGATGGATGGCGACAGGCTGCGCCCGGAATTCGTCGCCAGGGGCATCCGGCTGTCGCGGATCATCGACCCGGCGATCATCTACACCTACTGGAACCTGCAGGATCCCGTGGTCGGCGGCCTGTCGAAGGACAGGATCGCGCTCCGGCGCGCGATGGCCATGGCCTACGACGTCGACGAGGAGATCCGGGTGGTGCGCAACGGCCAGGCGCTCGCCGCCCAGTACCCGATCCCGCCCGGGGTCGTCGGCCACGACCCCGCCTACGCATCGCCGGTGCACTACGACCCGGATCTCGCCAACCGGCTGCTCGACCATTTCGGGTACAAGCGCGGCGCCGACGGGTGGCGCAGCCTTCCCGACGGCAAGCCCCTGGTCGTCCGCTATGCCTCGCGCCCCGATTCCCTGGGCCGCCAGCAGGACGAGCTGTGGAAGAAGGCGCTCGACCGCATCGGGATCCGGATGGAGGTCCAGAAGGACCGCTTCCCCGAGATGCTCAAGGCGGAGCGGCAGTGCAAGCTGATGATGCGCACGGCGTCGTGGATCGCCGACTACCCCGACGCCGACAACTTCATGCAGCTGCTGTACGGCCCGAATACCGGCCAGAACAACAATGCCTGTGCGAGAATCCCCGACTACGACAGACTCTACGAGCAGTCGATCCGCATGCCCGACTCGCCGGAGCGCAACCGCCTCTATCACGACATGACGCGGCTGATGGAGGTGTACGCGCCGTGGCGGCTCGGCGTCCTGACGTACCGCAACATGCTGGTCCAGCCCCGGGTGCTCGGCTACAAGAAGCATCCGATCCTGCACAACGAATGGAAGTACATCGACGTTTCGGCGCGTGATCCGCGCCAGTGAGGCGAACGACTATGGGTGCCTACATCCTCCGGCGCTTGTGGCAGATGATTCCGACGATGCTCGGGGTCGTGCTGCTGGTGTTCATCCTGTTCAACTGGGTGGGTGGCGATCCGGCCTACGTGCTCGCCGGCAAGATCAGCAACCAGGAGCAGATCGACAACATCCGGCGCCAGCTCGGCGTCGATCAGCCCTACTACGTCCAGCTCGGGATCTTCGTCAAGCAGATCCTGACCGCCGACTTCGGCGCGAGCTGGAGCACCAACGAGAAGGTCTCGCACATCCTGCTGACGCGGCTCGGGCCGTCGCTGACCGTCGTCGTCCCGCTGCTGATCCTGAGCACCCTGATCTCGATCGCCCTCGCACTGGCGGTTGCCTACGTGCGGGGATCGCTGACCGATCGTGCGGTGATGATCGCCTGCACGGTCGCGCTGTCGATCTCGATCCTCGTCTACATCATCGTGTTCCAGTACGTGTTCGCCTACAAGCTCGGATGGTTTCCGGTGCAAGGCTGGGGCGACGGGTTCTGGCACAACCTCGTCGTCTACGCGTCGCTTCCGATCCTGATCCAGCTCGCCGTCAGCATCGCGCCGGATCTGCGGCTCTACCGGACGTTCGTCCTCGACGAGATCAACCAGGACTACGTGCGCACCGGGCGGGCCAAGGGCGTGTCGGAGAACCGGATCATGTGGGTCCACGTGCTGCGCAATGCGTCGATCCCGATCATCACCAACCTGATGGCGGGCCTGCCAGGACTGCTGCTGGGCTCGTTCCTGATCGAGCGCTTCTTCTCGATTCCCGGCATCGGGCGCGAGGTGATCCTCGCCGTCGAGCGGTCGGATTTCCCGGTGATCAAGGCGATCACCGTCTACGTCGCCTTCGCCACGATCCTGACCAACCTGCTCGCGGATCTGACCTACAAGGCGGTCGACCCGCGCGTCCAGCTCAAATGAGGCGGTGACCATGGCAACCGATACCGCAGCGCTGTCCAGCACCCCGCGCCGGGCACACCGCGAGGTTCCGCACACGGTCTCGCCCGGACTGTGGACGCTCGCGTGGCGGCGGCTGTCGTCCGACAAGGTCGCCATGGTGGCGCTGGCGATCGTACTGGCATTCATCGTGATGATGATCCTGTCGAGCCTGGGCTTGATCGCCGGCGACTGGCAGCGCGAGGTCGGCGTCAACTATGCGCCGCCGTCGTTCATCGGACCCGACGAGGCCGCGGCCCCGGCCGCGCCGGCGGCGACGCCGGAGCCGGCGGCCCAGGCCGGTCCGGCCTACCAGTCGAAGGTGGTCGATCCGATCGGCGACGTCATCGCCTCGCTCAAGGCCGGGAAGGTCCCGGGCGGGCCGTTGCCGCCCGAGACGGCGGAAGAGAAGAGCGTCGATCCGCTGGCCGACGTCATGTCCGAGATCCGCGCCGACAAGGCCGTCGAGGCGAAGGCCAGGCACGAGGTGAAGCTCGCGACGCTGCCGTTCGGCGGCGACAAGTGGGGTCGCGACGTGCTGAAGAAGACGATCAAGGGCTCCGAGACATCGATCTTCGTCGGCATCGCCTCCGCGTTCCTTGCGACCTTCATCGGAACGGTGCTCGGGGCGTTCGCGGGCTACTACGGCGGCAAGGTCGACGACTTCCTGAACTGGTTCTACAGCGTGTTCAGCTCGATGCCTTCGCTGCTTCTGATCTTCGCGGTCGCCGCGGTGCTCCAGCACAAGGGGGTGGCGACGATCATCCTGATCCTCGGGCTCACCGGCTGGACCGGCGTGTTCCGCCTGATCCGCGCCGAGTACCTGAAGCACAAGGCGCGCGAATACGTGCAGGCGGCGGATGCGATCGGGGCCTCGAACGGGCGCAGGATGTTCATCCACATCTTCCCCAACGCATCGCACGTGGTGCTGGTGCAGCTGTCGATCCTGGTCGTGGGCTTCATCAAGGCCGAGGTGATCCTGTCGTTCCTGGGGTTCGGCGTGCCGGTCGACGTGGTGTCCTGGGGCTCGATGCTCAACGAGGCGCAGAACGAGCTGATCCTCGGCAAGTGGTGGCAGCTGGTCGCCGCGGGCACGGCGATGGCCGTGCTGGTGACGGCATTCTCGATCTTCACGGACTCGCTGCGCGATGCGCTCGATCCGAGACTCAAGGGGCGCATGGGGGCGTGATGGGCGACATCAAATCCGGCGAATTTCAATCGGGCGGCGACCCTCTGGTTCGCGTGCGCAACCTGCGCGTTTCGTTCCGCCTCGACCGGCACACGTCGTTCGAGGCCGTCAAAGGCGTGTCGTTCGACATCCCGCGCAACAGGACGGTCGCCCTGGTCGGCGAGTCGGGATCGGGCAAGTCGGTCACCTCGCTGGCGATGCTGGGGCTGCTGCCGCCCGAGAATTCGATCGTCGACCGGTCCAGCGAGATCGTCTACGGAGGCCACAATCTCGTGACGATGCCGATCGCGGAGTTGCGCAGGCTGCGCGGCGCCGACATCTCGATGATCTTCCAGGAGCCGATGACTTCGCTGAACCCCGTGTTCACCGTCGGCTGGCAGCTCGAGGAGGTCCTGCGCTTGCACATGGGGATGAAAGGCGGCGAGGCGCGCAGGCGCGCGATCGCGCTGCTGGGCGAGGTCGGGATACCGGAGCCCGAGCGGCGGATCGACGCCTATCCGTCGCAGCTCTCCGGCGGCCAGCAGCAGCGGGTGATGATCGCCATGGCCATCGCCTGCGAGCCGAAGCTCCTGATCGCCGACGAGCCCACGACGGCGCTCGACGTCACGATCCAGAAGCAGATCCTCGACCTGATCGCAGCGCTGCAGAAGCGCCACCAGATGT
>JBLMVY010000347.1:0-11390 GCA_050256935.1 Candidatus Levyibacteriota bacterium
CCCTGCTCGCCCTGCAGCGCGATGTAGTCGGCGTAGGCGATGACCTCGGCGCGGATGAAGCCGTGCTCGAAATCGGTGTGGATGACGCCCGCCGCCTGCGGCGCCGTCGCGCCCTTCGCGACCGTCCACGCGCGCACCTCCTTCTCGCCCGCGGTGAAATACGTCTGCAGGCCGAGCAGATCGTATCCGGCGCGGATCACGCGGTCGAGCCCCGGCTCCGTCATGCCCATGTCGGCGAGGAACATCTGCCTGTCCTCGGCGTCGAGATCCGCGATCTGCGCCTCCATCGCCGCGCAGATCGCGACCACCGGCGCGTTCTCGGCCTGCGCGTGGCGGACGAGCTCCTCGAGCATCGGATTGCCTTCGAAGCCGTGCTCGGCGACGTTCGCGACATAGAGCGTCGGCTTCATCGTCAGCAGGAAATAGGGCTTCAGCAGCGCGGACTCCTCGTCGTAGAGGTCGACGGTCCGGGCGGGCTTCGCCTCGTTCAGCGCGGCGCGGACCTTGACGAACACGGCGTGGAGGCGCTGGGCCTCCTTGTCGCCGCCGGCGCGCGCGAGCTTCTCGACCTTGGCGATCTGCTTGTCGACGGTGGCGAGGTCGGCCAGCGCGAGCTCGGTGTTGATCGTCTCGACGTCGGCCAGCGGGTCGACCCTGCCGCCGACGTGGACGACGTTCGGATCCTCGAAGCAGCGCACGACGTGCGCGATCGCATCCGTCTCGCGGATGTTGGCGAGGAACTGGTTGCCGAGCCCCTCGCCCTTGGAGGCGCCGGCGACCAGTCCGGCGATGTCGACGAACTCGACCGTCGCCGGGATCACCTTCTGCGGCTTGACGATCGCCGCGAGTGCCGCGAGCCGCGGATCCGGCACCTCCACGATCCCGACATTGGGCTCGATCGTGCAGAACGGGTAGTTCTCCGCGGCGATGCCCGCCTTGGTCAGCGCGTTGAACAGCGTGGACTTGCCGACGTTGGGCAGCCCGACGATTCCGCATTTGACGCTCATGTTCCCTTCCCGTTCGGCGCGGCGCTGCGGTCGCGCGGTCGTGTGTGCAATGCGAGCATCGCCCGCTCCATGTCACCGCCGGCGATGTCGTCCCAGGCGTCGATCGCGCGCCGGATCGCCGAATCGATGGCCTCGCGATCGCCCGCGTCCGGGGCGTTCAGCACGTAGTCGGCGACGACGCGCTCGGGCGCCTGCGATTCGCGCGGATGCCCGATGCCCAGCCGCAGGCGCCAGAAATCGGCATCGCCGAGCTGCGCGTGGATGTCGCGCAGGCCGTTGTGGCCGGCGTGGCCGCCGCCCAGCTTGAGCTTCGCCTCGCCCGGCTTGAGGTCGAGCTCGTCGTGGACGACCAGGATCTCTTCCGGCGCGATGCCGTAGAAGCGCGCGATCGCGGCCAGCGCACGTCCCGAGCCGTTCATGTACGTCGTCGGCTTGCAGATCCGCAGCGCGCCTGCACGGGCCACGTCGGCCGCGAACTTCGGCTCCGCCGCGAAGCTCGCCGCGAGCCTCGAGGCGAGCGCGTCGGCGAACCAGAATCCCGCGTTGTGCCGGGTCGCCGCATAGCCGCGGCCGGGGTTGCCCAGGCCTGCGACGAGTCGGATCGGCATGCTCATCGATGGTCAGCCGGATAAACGAAAGGCCCGCCGACAGCAGTTCCGGCGGGCCGGCATCCGCACGCGGCGCCCGGCATCATGCCGGGAACGCGCGTGCGGGGCGCTCGAACACGAACGATTACTTCTTCTTCTCGTCCTTGCCCGCTTCCTTCTTCTCGCCGGCCTTCGCTTCGGCCGGCTTCGCTTCGGCGGCGCCGGCCGCGGCAGCGGCCTCGCCCGTGGCGGCGACGGCCTCCTCGGCCTCGGCGGCGGCCTTGGGCACGACCGCGGTCGCGACCACCGGGTCTCCGGTCTTGTGCGTGACGGCGGTCACGCCGGCGGGAAGCTTGACGCCCGAGACGTGCAGCGAATGCGTGGTGTCGAGGCCCGACAGGTCGACTTCGATGAATTCGGGCAGGTCCTTGGGCAGGCACGCGATGTCGAGTTCGGTCATCACGTGGCTGACGATCGCGCCCTGCGTCTTGACCGCGGGTGACACCTCCGCGTTGACGAAGTGCAGCGGCACCTTCATGTGGATCTTCTTGGACTCGTCGATGCGCTGGAAATCGACGTGCAGCACCTCGTTGCGGAACGGGTGCATCTGCACGTCGCGCAGCAGCACGCGGGTCGTTGCGCCGTCGACCTTCATCGCCAGGATCGACGCATGGAAGGCTTCGTTGCGCAGCGCGTGGATCAGCGCGTTGTGGTCGAGCTCGATCGGCTGCGGCTTCGCGGTGCCGCCGTAGACGATGCCGGGGGTCTTGCCGCCGCGGCGCATGCGGCGCGACGCGCCGCGTCCTTCGGTGCTGCGGGCAAAGGCGGTGAATTCGATCGTGGCCATTGGTGGCGACTCCTTCTGGGTTGTCTGCGGCCTTCCGGGATCGATGCCGGTCGTCCGCCATGGTCGACGCCGCGTGCCGGTCGGCGCGCGGAAAGCCTTAAATCATAACAGAAAATCGCGGCCGCCGCCCCGGGGGCCGTCGCCCGTACCGGTGCGGCCGGGCGTCAGGCCCGGTGATGGCGGGCTTCGCGGAACAGGTGGCGGGCGTGGAGGACTGCCGCCTCGTCGACCTCCCGCGGATCGGGCAGGCGCCGCAGCGCCTGCTTGACCTCGCCATGCGCGATCGCCACCTTCGGATCGTCGTGCACGAAAGCCCAGTAATGCGCGCCGAAGTCGTCGCCGGCGACCGCAGCCGCTTGGACGTCCGCGGCGGCCGCCATGCCGGGCGGCGGCGCGAGCAGGCGCTCGATCTCGGCGCGGACCGCGGCGGCGTCGTCGTCGCCCGGGGCCGGGTCGATGTCGAGGAAGATGTCGAGATCGACGATCAGCTCCGACAGCTCGCGCAGCCACGCGAAGTGGGCATCGCTCGTCAGGAGCTTCAGCAGCTCGCCGGCGCTCAGGATGGCGTGGCGCTGCCGCTCGAAATCGCGCCGGGAGCGCTCGACCAGCGCCCGGTGCAGCGTGCGCAGGCTGGCGCCGAGCCCGGCCAGGTCTTCGCGCGTATGCCGCGTGGCGGGCGATGCGGGCTCGGGGGGTGTTGCCATGGGGAACCTCGCGGGACTTGACGCGCCTGCCGCGACGGCGGCGGGCGCTGCTGCCTCGAGTTTGCGCCGCCGGCGGCCTGCTGGCTACCGCGGCGCTACGGCATCAGCTGGCCGCCGTTGACCTCGAGGATCTGGCCGGTCACGAAGCCCGACAGCGCATCGGAGGCGAGGTAGAGGAACGCCCCGGCGCATTCGTCCGCGGTCCCCAGCCGGTTCATCGGGATCGCGGACTTGAACGCCTCGAGCATCGCCGGCGTCGAGTAGCGGTCGTGGAAAGGGGTGGTGATCACGCCCGGGGACACGGCGTTGACGCGGATGCCGTCGCGCACCAGCTCCTTCGCCAGCCCGCGCGTGAACGTCGACACGAAACCCTTCGCCGAGGCGTACATCGTCGAGCCGGCGCCGCCACCGTTGCGCGCGGCGATCGACGTCACGTTGACGATGCTGCCGCGTCCGGCCCGACGCATGTGCGGCACTGCCGCCGCGCTCGCCGCGACCAGCGAGCGGACGTTGAGATCGATCACCTCGTCGAAGAACGCGTCGTCGATCTCGGTCACCGGCCGCCGCTGCACCAGCCCGCCCGCATTGTTGACCAGGATGTCGAGGCCGCCGAAATGCGCGGCCGCGGCGTCGACCACCTCGCGCGCCTTGGCCGAGCTGCGCAGGTCGCCGCCGACGAGGAAGGCCTGCGCGCCGGCGAAGCGCACGTCGGCCGCCACTTCCTCGGCGCGATTGAGGCTCGCGTTGTAGTGGATCGCGACCCGGCATCCGGCGTGGGCGAAGGCCCGCGCCGCCGCCGCGCCGATGCCCGTCGAGGCGCCGGTGACCAGGACGGCCTTGCCTGCGAGGTCCGGGGCGATCGGGTCGGCCATCGAGCCTACTCGGTGAACAGCGACGAGACCGACTCCTCGTTGGAGATGCGGGTCATCGTCTCCGCCAGGAGCTGCGCACAGGAGAGCTCACGGATCTTGGGACAGGCCTGCGCCTCGGGCGACAGCGGTATCGTGTCGGTGACGACGATCTCGTCCATGTCCGATGCCGCGATGCGGGGGACCGCGCCGCCCGACAGCACCGGGTGCGTGCAGTACGCGATGACCTTCTGCGCGCCGTGCTCCTTCAGCGCGGTCGCGGCCTTGCAGAGGGTGTTCGCGGTGTCGACGATGTCGTCCATGATCACGCAGGTGCGCCCGTCGACGTCGCCGATGATGTTCATCACCTCGGCGACGTTGGCCTTGGGCCGGCGCTTGTCGATGATCGCGAGATCCGAATCCAGACGCTTGGCGATGGCGCGCGCGCGCACGACGCCGCCGACGTCGGGAGACACGACGAGCAGGTTGTCGTAGTTCCGCTTCCAGAGGTCGCCCAGCAGCACCGGGGTCGCGTAGATGTTGTCGACCGGGATGTTGAAGAAGCCCTGGATCTGGTCGGCGTGCAGGTCCATCACCATCACGCGATCCACGCCGACGGTCGCCAGCATGTCCGCGACGACCTTCGCGGTGATCGGAACGCGCGCCGAGCGCGGCCTGCGGTCCTGGCGCGCGTAGCCGAAGTAGGGAATGGCGGCCGTCACCCGGCCGACCGATGCGCGCTTGAGCGCATCGACCATCACCATCACTTCCATCAGGTTGTCGTTGGTCGGCGCGCAGGTGGACTGCAGGATGAATGCGTCGCGCCCGCGGACGTTCTCCAGCAGCTCGACCATCACCTCGCCGTCGGAGAAGCGCCCGACGACCGCGCGACCGAGGCTGATGTTCAGGTGGCGGCAGACGGCTTCGGCCAGCTTCGGGTTGGCGTTGCCGGTGAAGATCCGCATGCGCTCGAAGGACATGTGTCGACTCGGTTCCGGAAGGGGGACTGGGTCAGCCCAGCGAGCGGCGGGGAAGATCGGCAGGGGCCGGGTGGGATGGGTGCATCGGCTGCCGGGAGCGGACGTCCGTCACCGTCACCGCCATGGCGCCGGCGAACGAAAATGGCTGGGGAGGAAGGATTCGAACCCTCGAATGCCGGAATCAAAATCCGGTGCCTTAACCAACTTGGCGACTCCCCAGCGGAAACCTGCGCAATCTGTCCGTTCCGCGCTCCGCCACGGACCGATCCGAAAATCACGTCACGCGAATGATGCCAGCGGATGGCGTGCGACCGTGCGCACGACCTGCCCCGGGATGCCGGCCGGCAGCAGCGCCAGCGCAGCCTGCGCTTCGGCCGCGGTCGCGAACACCGCGAACACGCACGCGCCCGACCCCGTCATCCGCGCATCCGGCGAAGCTCGCCGCAATGCCTGGAGGGCCAGGGCGACCTGCGGAAACCTCCCCGCCGCCACGCCCTCCAGATCGTTCCGACCGTAACCTTCGGAAAAGACGTCTATTTTCGCCGACGGCGTCGATCGTGTCAATTCCGGCGCAGCGAAGATCGAAGCCGTCGCGACCTGCACCGGCGGCACCGCGAGTGCGAGCCACGAGGGCGGCAGCGACATCGGCGTCAGCCGCTCGCCGATGCCCCGCGCCAGCGCAGCGGTCTCGCCGAGGAAGAACGGAACGTCGGCCCCCAGCGTGACGCCGACGGCCATGAGCTCGTGGCGCGACATCGACAGCGACCACAGGCGGTTGAGGGCGAGCAGCACGCTCGCGGCGTCCGAGCTCCCTCCGCCCAGCCCGGCGCCCTGCGGGATCCGCTTGTCGACGGCGATGGCGGCGCCGCGATGCGTGCCGGCGGCCTTGCGCAGCGCGAGCGCCGCCCGCAGCGTCAGGTCGTCGCTTTCGGGGACGCCCGGAATGTCGGCGGCGCGCAGGATCCGGCCGTCGTCCCGATCCTCGATGGTCAGCACGTCGGCGAGATCGATCAGCGAGAACAGCGACTCGAGCGTGTGGTAGCCGTCGTCGCGCCGACCGGTGACGTGCAGGAACAGGTTCACCTTCGCCGGCGCCGGCACCACCAGCCGCTGCGTGCGTTCGGTCATTGCCAGCGGTCGACGACCACGCGGACGTCGATCGGTGGCGCCTCCGGGTAGCGCAGCGTCACGCGGTCGGGCCGGCTCGCCGAATCGTCGGCGTACGCATAGGCGATTTCCCAGCCGTCCTGGCGCAGCGTGACGACCCGGCCGCGGGCGTCGCGCTCGATGCGCGCGGTCCCGCCCGCGCGCGGCTCGCCGCGGACCCAGAACGCGAGCCCCTCGACCGGGATCACGACCCCGAATGCCCGCTCGGTCAGCGTCGCCCAGTCGGGGGCCGTGTCGGTCTTGCCGTCGGGCAGGCGCAGGCGCACCCCGTCGGCGTCGCCGTCGATTTCGGCCAGCGTCTGCCCCAGCGGGCTCGCGAGATCGATCGCGTCGCGCCCCGGCCGATGGATCCAGGTGAACGCCCCTGCCACGCCCTGGTCGCCGCGGCGCGCCGAGAGCCTGCCATCGAGGGTGAAGGCCGCGTCCTGCGCGCCGGGTGGCGCGATCGACGCCGGCGGCAGCGCCGCGCAGGCCGCCATCATGCCGGCGACGGCCGCGACGAGGGCGGCGCGAGCCTTCGCTATGGCTCGAGCCTCCGCATCGTCTCCTTCAGCACGGCGTTGTCGGGGTGGGTGGCGAGCTGCTCCTTCCACACCGCACGCGCGCGCTCGCGGTCGCCCTTGCGCCACAGGACTTCGCCGAGGTGCGCGGCAATCTCGGCATCGGGCCGCCCGTCGAGCGCGCGCTGCAGGTATTTCTCGGCCTCGTCGAGACGCCCGAGGCGATAGAGCGCCCAGCCCATGCTGTCGAGGATGAACGGATCCTCGGGAGCGAGCTTGTGGGCGCGCTCGATGAGCTGGTAGCCCTCGTTCGTGCGCTGCGTGCGATCGACCAGCGTGTAGCCCAGCGCGTTGAGCGCCTGCGCGTCGTTGGGCTTGATCTCGATCAGACGCTTGAGCCGCGCCTCGGCTTCGTCGACCCGATCGAGCTTCTCGGCCACCATCGCGAGGTCGTAGATGAGGTCGGGGGCGTCCGGATGGTCGGCGAGCCCCTTCTCGAGCACGCGGTAGGCGCCGGCGTCGTCGCCCGCGTCGCGCAGGACCTGCGCCTGCATCTGCCGGACCTGGATCTTCTGCTCCGGCGTGACCGCGTCCAGGCCCTCGAGCCAGCGTTGCGCCTGCGCGAGCTTGCCCTCCTTGCCGTACATCGCGCCGATCCGCAGCTTCGCGGTCCACGCGCGGTCGCCATCGGTGATCGCGCGGTAGTGCTCGATCGCCTTGTCGTACTGTCGCTGCTCCTCGGCGATCTGCGCGAGATAGAGGTCCATCGCTCCCGGCTCGCCGTAGCCGGCGCGCTTGAGCTCGCCGATCAGCCGCTCCGCCTCCGGGTAGTCCTTCATCTGCAGCGCGATCACCGCGACCGCGAACTCGAGATCGTGCGAGGATGGATCGCGATCCCACATCTTCTGCATCAGCGCGCGTGCATCCGGGTAGCGCTTCTGCTCGATGTAGGCCTGCGCCAGCGCGCCGCCGGCCGCCTTGGACGACGGCTCCCTGGCGACGAACGCCTCGAGCCATGCGATCTGGGCAGCCTTGGACGTGCGCTCCAGGATCTCGCCCTTGAGCACCGCCGCCCGGTCCCAATCCGGCTTGAGCGTCAGCGCGCGATCGATTTCGTTGACCGCCAGCGCCGTGGTCGCCTCGTCGCCCGGCGTGACCATGAAGGCGGCGAGCGCGACGGCGAAATGGGCTTCCGCGCTCGTCGGATACGGCTGCGCGACATCGCGAACCAGCGCGAGGACGGCGCGCTTGTCGGCCTGCTGGGCGAACAGGCCATTGAGCTGCAGGAACACCGGGCCCACGCCCTGACCCGACAGCGCCGCCTGCGACAGCACGCGCTCGATCCGCGACCGCAGCTCCTCCGCGCCAGCGGACAGCGGGATGTCGCCCTGGCCGCCGTTGGCGGCGAGCGCCGCGAGCACCTGCTGCGGGCGCTTCGCGGCGGGATCGAGCTTCGCCCACAGCGCAGCCGCCTCCTGCACCAGCGCGCGCTGGCGGCTGTTGATCGCGATCTCGGTCGCGCGACTCGCCAGGCGCGGATCCTGGGCATCGCGCGCAGCGTCGATGTAGGCGCGCGCGGCGACGTCGGGATGGCCCCTCTGCAGGGCGACGTCACCCAGCAGCAGGCGATAGAAGAGGTCCGCCGACAGGCCCGTGTCGGCGTCGCCCGCGGCCTGCGCCGCGACGGGCTTCGCCGCCGCCGCCATCGACGGCCGGGCAGCGGCGAGGGTCGCGGCGGCCGCGAGGGCAGCCACGAGGGCGGCGACGACGGAGGAACGGAGCAGGCGGGGGACGGTCATCGGCGGGCACACCTTCGCGTCCCGGGATCGTCGGGACAAGGGTTAGATTACTATAGTCGCAGCGGCCTTCATGTCCGCCGCTGTCGCAGTCGAAGCGCTGGCGGAGGCTGCCATCCACATCCGCCATGCCCGAGCTCCCGGAAGTCGAAACCACGCGGCGAGGCATCGCACCGCACGTGACCGGCCGCAGCGTCCTGCGCGTCGATGTCTACGACCGGCGGCTGCGCTGGCCGGTTCCCGCCGATCTCGATGCACGCCTGCGCGGTGCGCGCATCGACCGCGTCGATCGCCGCAGCAAGTACCTGCTGCTGCGCGTCGGACCATCGACGCTGCTCGTCCATCTGGGCATGACCGGGTCGCTGCGCATCTGGCGCGAGCCTCCTCCGCGGATGGCGCACGACCACGTCGACATCGTGTTCGACGACGGAACGACGCTGCGTTACCGCGATCCGCGCCGCTTCGGGGCGATGCTCTGGGTCCCTTCCGCCGTCGAGCGCCATCCGCTGCTGGCGTCACTCGGGCCCGAGCCTTTCGATGCCGCGTTCGAAGCCGGCTACCTGTGGCGGGCGACGCGCGCGCGCAGCGCTGCGATCAAGCTCGCGCTGATGGACAATCGCTTGGTCACCGGGGTCGGGAACATCTACGCCAACGAGACGCTCTTCCGCTCGGGCATCCACCCGGCGCTCGCCGCCAATCGCGTGTCGCGGCAGCGGCTGGCGCGAGTGGTCGAGAACGTGCGCGCGGTGCTGACCGAGGCGATCGCCAAGGGGGGCAGCACGCTGCGCGATTACGTCGGCTCCGACGGCTCGTCCGGCTATTTCCAGCTCGACTATTTCGTCTACGGGCGGGCGGGCGAGGCCTGCCGCGTCTGCGGGACCACGATCCGCAGCTCGCGCCTCGGGGGGCGCTCGTCGTTCCACTGCCCGCAGTGCCAGCGGCGCTGAACGCCGACCTCGGACGCCCGGCCGGCCGCGCGACCGCCGATTCCGGTCCGCCCGTCGCGCGCCCTACCGGCAGCTTGTGACGCAGGACGCGGGGCGCTCCGGCGCCGGTGCATCGCAACAGGACGCGATGCCGTCCGGCCAGGCGACGGCACGACTTGTGCTTACCTGCCGTTGATTGGTACGCCCACCCGACGCCCGAACTTCGCGCACGCCCAGGAACACCGGCCGGATGACCCCCTCCCGCGACCTCGCCGCCCGCTTCGAGGCCTACGCCGACTGGCGGCGCCGGCTGTCGGCGGGGATCTCGTCGCTGCATGCCTGGCTGCAGCAACAGGATCTCGCCGACGCCCAGGTCGACATCAAGGTCCAGCAGCTCCTCGAGCGGTTGCAGCAGGACAAGCTGGTCGTCGCCTTCGTCGCCGAGTTCTCCCGCGGCAAATCGGAGCTGATCAATGCGATCTTCTTCGCCGACTTCGGCCAGCGGCTGCTCCCGTCCTCGGCCGGACGCACGACGATGTGCCCGACCGAGCTGCTGTACGACGCCTCGCGCCCGCCGTCGATCCGGCTGCTGCCCATCGAGACCCGGCTGAAGGACGCGACGGTCACCGAATTCAAGGAATACGCCGACGAGTGGGTCACGTTCCCGCTCGACCTCGGCGCGGCCGACCGCATGGCCGAGGTGCTGGCCCGGGTGTCGCAGGTCAAGCGGGTGCCCATCGCCCTGGCGCGCAAGTACGGCCTGTACAACGACCGGGACGACGACATCCTCGCCGCGCTGGAGCGCGGCGACGAGGGCAGCGTCGACATCCCGGCCTGGCGGCACGCCATCATCAATTTCCCCCATCCGCTGCTGCAGCAGGGGCTGGTGATCCTCGACACTCCCGGCCTCAATGCCATCGGCACCGAGCCCGAGCTCACGCTGTCGCTGCTGCCGACGGCGCACGCGATCCTGTTCCTGCTCGCCGCCGATGCAGGGGTGACCAAGACCGACCTCGACGTCTGGAACGGCCACCTCGCGGGCGAGGATGCGTCGACGCGGGCCACGCGGCTGGTCGTGCTGAACAAGATCGACGGCCTCTGGGACGACCTCAAGGACCAGGTCGAGGTCAACGCCGAGATCGACCGCCAGGTCGAGCAGAGCGCGTCGATGCTGGGCATCGGATCCTCGCAGGTGTTCGCCGTGTCGGCGCAGAAGGCGCTGCTCGCCAAGGTCAACGGCGACGACGCGCTGCTGGCGAAGAGCCGCCTGCCGGTGCTCGAGCACTCGCTGTCGCGCAAGCTGATTCCCGCCAAGCGCGATTTCGTCGGCGCGGCGACCCAGGGCGAGGTGCGCGCGATGACGGCGTCGATCCGCTCGATCCTCGACGCGCGGGCCAACGGCATCAACGAGCAGCTCGCCGAGCTGACCGCGCTGCGTGGCAAGAACCAGGATGTGGTCGTGCACATGATGGCGCGCGTCCAGGAGGAGAAGGAGGTCTTCGAGAAGGGCCTCGCCCGCTACACGGCGCTGCGCAACGTGTTCACGCAGCACACCAACGACCTGTTCGACGTGATCGGGCTCTCGGCGCTGCGCCACAACGCCGCGCGCACGCGCACCCGGATCGAGGAGAGCCCGTTCACCAAGGGCGTGCGCGAGGCGATGGGCGAGTTCTTCGCGCGGCTGCGCGCTGACTTCGACAAGGCGGGCCGCCAGGCCGCCGAGATCCACGACCTGATGCGGGCGATGTACGTGCGCTTCGCGCACGAGCACGGCCTCGAGACCTTCGTGCCGCCGCAGTTCTCGGTGCTGAAGTACCTGAAGGAGATCGAGCGGATGGAGCGCGCGTACAACACGCACTTCAACACGCTGTGGAACATGGTCAGCAAGGCCAAGTACCCGCTGATGAAGCAGTTCTTCGAGACGATCGCCTCGCGCTCCAAGCACGTCTACAAGGTCGCCAACCGCGACGTCGAGGCCTGGCTCAAGGCGGTGATGTCGCCGCTGGAGACGCAGGTGCGCGAGCACCA
>JBLMVY010000348.1:0-8423 GCA_050256935.1 Candidatus Levyibacteriota bacterium
CAGGAAGCGCCCGACGCGCTGGTCAAGCGCGTGTCGCAGGAGGTGCTCCAGATCATCAAGTCGGATCCCAAGGTGCAGGCCGGCGACCAGGCGCGCATCCGCGAGGTCATCGAGACCAAGCTGCTGCCGTATTTCGATTTCGAGCGGATGACCGCGCTGGCGACCGGACGCTGGTGGCGCAGCGCGACGCCGGATCAGAAGACTCGGCTGACCGCGGAGTTCAAGACGCTGCTGGTCCGCACGTATTCGGGTGCGCTCAACCAGTACCGCGACCAGACGATCGACTACAAGCCGTTGCGTGCGGACCCGGGTGCGACCGAGGTCACCGTGCGCACCGACGTCGTCCGCTCCGGGCAGGCCCCGGTGCAGATCGATTACGGCATGGAGAAGACCCCGGCGGGCTGGAAGGCGTACGACGTCGTCGTCGGCGGCATTTCGCTGGTGACCAATTACCGGGACGAGTTCAACTCGCAGATCCAGCAGGGCGGCATCGACGGCCTGATCAAGACCCTCGCCGCGAAGAACGCCGGGGGTGCTTCGAAGTGAACGCGACGCAGGGGCCGCAGGCCGGCGGGGCGTCGAAGGCGGGGGCGTTCGCCGTGACCGAGGCCGGCTGGCGGTTCACCGGGGCGCTGACCTTCGACGACGCGGCCGAGGTGCTCGAGTCCTCGCGCGCCCTGGCGCTCCCCGACACGGGCGTCGTCGACATGAGCGGTCTCGAGCATGCCGACTCGACGGTGCTGGCCGTCGTCATGGCGCTCAAGCGCCGCGCCGCCGGGGAAGGCCGCAAGCTCGCCATCGAGGGCATCCCGGGATCGCTGCATTCGCTCGCCGTCGCCTACGGCGTCGAAGACCTGCTCGCTTGACCCTGTCCCGCGCCGCAGTCCCCATCCACGCCCCGCGCCCGCGCCGCGAGGCGCCCGTCGACCATGGCTGACGCCGTCGAGGTGGTCGGCATCGCGCGCCGCTTCGGCAGCGTCCAGGCGCTGGCCGGCATCGACCTCTCGGTCGCGGAGGGCGAGTTCTTCGGCCTGCTCGGGCCCAACGGGGCCGGCAAGACGACCCTGATCTCGATCCTGGCCGGCCTGACGCGCGCCGACCGCGGCAGTGCGCGAATCCTCGGCCACGACGTCGTCGCCGATTACCGGCAGGCGCGTCGCGCGCTCGGCGTCGTGCCGCAGGAGCTGGTGTTCGACCCGTTCTTCTCGGTCCGCGAGACCCTGCGCATCCAGTCGGGCTACTTCGGCCTGCGCCACAACGACGCCTGGATCGACGAGCTGCTGCACCACCTCGACCTGACCGCCAAGGCGGACGCGAACATGCGCTCGCTGTCGGGCGGGATGAAGCGGCGCGTCCTGGTGGGGCAGGCGCTGGTGCACAAGCCGCCGGTGATCGTCCTCGACGAGCCGACCGCCGGCGTCGATGTCGAGCTGAGGCAGAGCCTCTGGGCTTTCATCCGCAAGCTGAACCGCGACGGGCACACGATCATCCTCACCACGCACTACCTCGAGGAGGCCGAAGCGCTGTGCGGGCGCATCGCGATGATGAAGGCGGGGCGCATCGTCGCCCTCGACACGACGCGCAACCTGCTGTCGCGCTTCGCCGGATTGACGGTGCGCCTGTCCGCGCCGCGGATCCCGGAGGCGTGGAAGAGCCGCCTCGCCCGCAGCGAAGGCAACGTCCATTACCTGGAGCTCGAGACCTACGGCGAGCTCGAGACCCTGCTCGCGGCGCTGCGCACCGAAGGCATCGCGATCGACGAGCTGACGCTCGCCGGAACCGACCTCGAGCAGGCGTTCCTGCGCATCATGGCGGGCAGCGCGACCACCGACGACACCGCGGCCGCCGAGGCGCTGCCGGAGGCATGATGGAACAGCGCGGTGCAGCGATCGCCTGGCAGCCCGCGCGCAGCGGCTTCGTCACCCTGCTCTACAAGGAGCTGCTGCGTTTCTGGAAAGTGAGCTTCCAGACCATCGCCGCCCCGGTGCTGACGGCGCTCCTCTACCTGCTGATCTTCTCCCACGTCCTCGAAAGCCGCGTGACGGTGTTCGACGGCCAGGTGCGCTACACGGCGTTCCTGGTGCCGGGGCTGGTGATGATGGCGGTGCTGCAGAATTCGTTCGCCAACGCATCGTCGTCGCTGATCCAGTCCAAGATCACCGGCAACCTGATCTTCGTGCTGCTGCCGCCGCTGTCGCCGCTCGACATGTACGGCGCGTACGTGGTGGGCGCAATGGTGCGGGGCATCGTCGTTGGCCTCGGGGTCTTCGCGGTGACCCTCGGCTTCGTCCCGGCGCTGCTGCACATGGCGCATCCGCTGTGGGCGGCAGCCTTCGCGCTGCTCGGCAGCGCGATCCTCGCCACGCTGGGGCTCGTCGCCGGCATCTGGGCGGACAAGTTCGACGAGCTCGCGGCGTTCCAGAACTTCCTGATCATGCCGCTCACCTTCCTGTCCGGGGTCTTCTATTCGATCCACACGCTGCCGCCGTTCTGGCAGACGCTGTCGCATTTCAACCCCTTCTTTTATATGATCGACGGGTTCCGTTACGGATTCTTCGGCCTGTCGGATGTCCCGCCGGGCCGAAGCCTTGCGCTGGTCGCCGCGGCCGCGACCCTGCTCGCCGCCCTGGCGCTCACGCTGCTCGCCCGCGGCTGGAAACTGAGGCACTGAATGGTCACTCCCGAATCCATCCAAGCGTCGATTCTCGGCAACATGACCTGCGACACCGTCGAGGTTGCCGGCGACGGTCACCACTTCGAGGCGCTGATCGTGTCGCCCTCCTTCCGCGGGCTGTCGCGCATCCAGCGGCACCGGCTCGTCTATGCGGCGCTGGGCGACCGCATGCGCGAGGAGATCCACGCGCTGTCGATGATCACGCAGACTCCCGAGGAACGCGCTGCGGCGCAGGGCGCGGGCTGACGTGGACAAGCTCGTCATCGACGGCGGCCAGCGGCTGGCCGGCGAGATTCGCGTCTCGGGCGCCAAGAACGCGGCGCTGCCCATCCTGTGCGCCGGGCTGCTGACCGCCGAGCCGCTGACGCTCTCCAATGTGCCGCGCCTCAACGACCTGCGCACGATGCAGTCGCTGCTGGGCCAGATGGGCGTGCGCCAGGAGAGCGCCGCACCCGATGCCGTGACCCTCGACGCGTCGCGCATCGACTGGCCGCTCGCCCCCTACGAGCTCGTCAAGACGATGCGCGCATCGATCCTGGCGCTCGGGCCGCTGCTCGCGCGCTGCGGGGAGGCGCGGGTGTCGCTGCCTGGCGGTTGCGCGATCGGCCTGCGTCCGGTCGACCAGCACGTCAAGGGCCTGCAGGCGATGGGCGCCGAGATCGACCTGACGCACGGCTACATCAACGCGCGCGCGGCGCGCCTCAAGGGCACGCGCTTCGTGTTCGACGTCGTCACCGTCACCGGGACCGAGAACCTGATGATGGCGGCCACCCTCGCCGACGGCGTGACGACCCTGGAGAACGCCGCCCGCGAGCCCGAGGTCGTCGACCTCGCCAACTGCCTGATGGCGATGGGTGCCAAGGTGTCCGGCGCCGGCAGCGACCGCATCGTCGTCGAGGGCGTCGGGCGGCTGCACGGTGCGTCGCACGCGATCATGCCCGACCGGATCGAGACCGGGACCTTCCTCGCGGCGACGGCCGCGACCGGCGGCGACGTCGTCGTCAGCAACGCCGACTGGCACACGCTGGCGGCGGTGATCGACAAGCTGCGCGAGGCGGGGGCGGACATCGCGACGACGGAATCGGCGATCCGCGTGCGCAGCGATGGCCGGCCGCGCGCGGCCAACGTCCGCACCGCGCCTTTCCCCGCGTTCCCGACCGACATGCAGGCGCAGTTCATGGCGCTGGTCGCGCGCGCCGAAGGCACGTCGGTGATCACCGAGACGATCTTCGAGAACCGGATGATGCACGTGCAGGAGCTGCGGCGCCTGGGCGCCGACATCGAGGTCGAGGGCAACACCGCCGTCGTGCGCGGGGTCGCCCGGCTCACCGGCGCGAACGTGATGGCGACCGACCTGCGCGCATCCGCCTGCCTGGTCATCGCCGGGCTGGTCGCCGATGGCGAGACGACGATCGACCGCATCTATCACCTCGATCGCGGCTACGAGCGCATCGAGGACAAGTTGTCCGCGCTCGGCGCGCGCATACGCCGCATCCAATGACCGCGGCGGACATCGGCCCGGGCGAGCTGCGCGAAGCGCCGCTCGGACACGCGACCGATTATCCGGACCATTACGCACCCGCGCAGCTCTTCCCGGTGTCCCGGGCGCCGCAGCGTGCGGCACTGGGCATCGGCGAGCGGCTGCCGTTCGCGGGAATCGACCAGTGGACGGCGTACGAGCTGACCTGGCTCGACGATCGCGGCAAGCCGCAGGTCGCGCTGGCCAGCTTCGGGGTGCCGATCGATTCGCCGTCGATCATCGAATCCAAGTCGATGAAGCTCTACCTGGGGTCGTTCGCGCAGACGCGCTGCGCGAGCGCCGCGGACCTCGCCGCGACGATTCAGCGCGACCTGTCGGCGGCGGCGGGCGCGCCGGTGGCCGTGGCCCTGCAGGGGCCGGAGACCTTCGGCGCGCAGACGATGCGCGAGCTCGAAGGCGAGAGCCTCGATGACCTGCCCGTCGCCTGCGACGCCTATGACGTGGACCCGGGGCTGCTCGCCGCCGGCGGCGATCCGGTCGCGCAGACGCTGACCACCAACCTGTTCCGGTCGGTGTGCCCGGTGACCGGCCAGCCCGACATCGCGTCGCTGCAGATCGCCTATCGGGGCCCGCGGATCGACCGCGAGGCCCTGCTGTGCTATCTGGTGTCGTATCGCTGCCATGCGGGTTTCCACGAGCACTGCGTCGAGCGCATCTTCGTCGATGTCGCGGCGCGCTGCCGCTGCGAGACGCTGACGGTGCTCGCTCGCTTCACTCGCCGCGGCGGCATCGACATCAATCCGTTCCGCAGCAACGCGGGCCTGCCTGCTCCTCCGAACGTCCGCAACGCGCGCCAGTAGCGCCACGGACCCACCGGCATGCCCACAGGCGCGGCAGGACCGACCAGCGCGATCCGCGGCGGGCTCTACACCTTCCGCGGCAATCCCTTCGTCGACGGCGCGGCGGCGCGGCATTACGAGCCCGACGCCATCGTCGCGATGGCGGATGGACGCATCGTCGATTGCGGCCCCGCGGCCGAGGTCGCGGCGCGGCTTCCTCCCGGAACCCGGGTCGAGAGCTACGCCCACGCGCTGATCTGCCCGGGCTTCGTCGACGCGCACGTCCACTATCCGCAGCTTCCGGTGATCGGCGCCGGGGGCAAGCCGTTGCTGGAATGGCTGACGACCCATACGTATCCGGCCGAGCAGGCCTATGCCGACCTCGACCATGCCCGCGAGGTCGCGGCGCGCTACGTCGCCGAGAACCTGCGCCACGGCATCACGACGGCCGCGGTGTTCGGGACCGTCCATCCGCAGTCGGTCGACGCGCTGTTCGAGGCGGCGCAGCACCACGGCCTGCGGATGATCGCCGGCAAGGTGCTGATGGACCGGAACGCCCCGGCCGGGCTGCGCGACGATGCGCAGCGCGGCTACGACGACGGGCTGGCGCTGATTCGGCGCTGGCACGGGCGCGGACGCCTCGCCTATGCGGTGACGCCGCGGTTCGCCGCGACGTCCACGCCCGCGCAGCTCGAGGCCGCGGCGACGCTGTGGCGCGAGACCCCGGGCGCCTACCTGCAGTCGCACGTGGCGGAGAGCCGGGCCGAGGTCGACTGGATCCATGCGCTCTATCCGGCGCACGCGAGCTATCTCGATGTCTACGCGCATTTCGGCCTGCTGGGCAGGCGCGCGATCTACGCCCACGGCATCCATCTCGACGAGGGTGAGTTCGCGCAGCTCGCGCAGACGCAGACCGCGCTTGCGCACTGCCCGACGTCGAACAATTTCCTGGGCAGCGGGCTGTTCCCGCTGCAGCAAGCGCTCGACGCAAGACGCCCGGTCCGGGTCGCGCTGGGCACGGACCTGGGTGCCGGCACCAGCTTCTCGATGCTGCGCACGCTGCAGGCGGCAAGCGAGGTCGCGCAGCTTCGCGGACATCCCCTGCCCCCCGCCTGCGCCTGGTGGCTCGCCACCCAGGGCGGCGCGCAGGCCCTCGACCTCGACGCGAAGATCGGGTCGATCGGGCCCGGACGCGAGGCCGACCTGGTCGTGCTCGACCTCCATTCGACGCCGCTGATCGATTTCCGCATGCGCTATGTCGCCGACATCGACGAGGCGCTGGCCGTGCAGATGGCGCTGGGCGACGATCGCGCGATCCGCGCGACCTTCGTCGCCGGACGCCTCGCCTGGGACCGCGATGCCCGGCAAGCGCAGCATCGGCCGGTCCCGGGGGCAGGCGAAGGGTAAAATGGCGCGCCAGGGGCCATTCACGGCCCCGGCCGTCGCACCCATCCCGTGTCCACGATCACCATTGCGCTGTCCAAGGGGCGCATCCTCGACGAGACGCTGCCACTGCTGGCGGCGGCCGGCATCGTGCCCGCCGAGGATCCGCGCGAGTCGCGCAAGCTGATCCTCGCGACCAACCGGCCCGGGGTGTCGGTGGTCATCCTGCGCGCCTCCGACGTCCCGACCTACGTGCAGTACGGGGCGGCCGACCTCGGGGTCGCGGGCAAGGACGTGCTGCTCGAGCACGGCAGCGAAGGGCTCTACCAGCCGCTGGACCTGGGCATCGGCCGCTGCCGGCTGGTCGTCGCCACCCGCCGCGACTACGACTGGGCGCGCAGCATCCAGCGCGGCGCGCGGATCCGGGTGGCGAGCAAGTACGTACGCACGGCGCGCGAGCATTTCTCGGCCAAGGGCATGCACGTCGACCTGATCAAGCTCTACGGCTCGATGGAGCTCGCCCCACTGGCCGGCCTCGCCGATGCGATCGTCGACCTGGTGTCCACCGGCAACACGCTCAAGGCCAACGACCTGGTCGCGGTCGAGGACATCATGCCGATCAGCTCGCGGCTGATCGTCAACCCGGCCGCACTCAAGCTGAAGCGCGAGCAGGCGAAGCCGCTGATCGACGCCATCGACGCTGCGGTCGGGGCGGCCTCCGGGGCGGGAGCGCCGCGATGACGCTCGCCTCGCCCGCGCTCGACGTGCGCAGGCTCGACTCCGCCGCGCCCGGCTTCGCGGCCGAGCTCGACGCGTTGATCGCCTTCGAGGCGGGTCAGGATCCTGCGGTGGACGCCACGGTCGCGGCGATCATCGCCGACGTGCGCGCGCGCGGCGACGCCGCGCTGCTCGAATACACCGCGCGCTTCGACGGCCTTGCCGTCGCGAAGGCCGCCGACCTGCGCATCAGCGCCGAGGCGATGCGCGAAGCCCACGACGCGCTGCCGGCCGCCGAGCGCGATGCGCTGACGACCGCCGCGCAGCGCATCCGCGATTTCCACGAGCGCCAGCGTGGCGGCGGCTTCAGCATGCGCACCGCCGACGGCACCGAGCTCGGCCAGCGCGTGACGCCGCTCGACCGCGTCGGCATCTACGTGCCCGGCGGCAAGGCGGCGTATCCGTCGTCGGTGCTGATGAATGCGATTCCCGCCCATGTCGCGGGCGTGGGCGAGATCGTGATGGTGGTGCCCACGCCCGGCGGGGCGCGCAATCCGCTGGTGCTCGCCGCCGCCCACGCAGCCGGCGTGTCCTCGGCGTTCACCATCGGCGGCGCGCAGGCGATTGCGGCCCTCGCGTACGGAACGGCGACCATCCCTGCCGTCGACAAGATCTGCGGGCCGGGCAACGCCTACGTCGCCGCGGCCAAGCGCCGGGTGTTCGGGACCGTGGGCATCGACATGGTCGCGGGCGTGTCCGAGATCCTGGTGCTGGCCGATGCCAGCGCCAACCCCGACTGGGTCGCGATTGACCTGTTCTCGCAGGCCGAGCACGACGAGCTCGCGCAGGCGATCCTGGTGACGCCCGACGCCGCGCTGATCGACCGCGTCGCCGACAGCGCGCAGCGCTGGCTCACGCAGATGCCGCGGGCTGCGATCATCGCCGAGTCGTTCCGCAGGCGCGGCGCGCTCATCAAGGTGCGCGATCTCGCCGAAGCCTGCGAGATCTCGAACAGGATCGCGCCGGAGCACCTGGAGCTCGCCGTCGCCGACCCGGACGCGGTGCTCCCGCAACTGCGGCACGCGGGGGCGATCTTCGTCGGCCACCACTCCTGCGAGGCCTTGGGCGATTACTGCGCCGGTCCGAATCACGTGCTCCCGACCGGGCGCACCGCGCGCTTCTCGTCGCCCCTGGGCGTCTACGATTTCCAGAAGCGCAGCAGCATCCTGCGCATCGCGCCGGAGACCGCGCGCGCGCTCGCCGGCGTCGCGTCGACGCTCGCCCGCGGCGAAGGCCTGATCGCGCACGCGCGCTCGGCCGAGGTCCGGCG
>JBLMVY010000349.1:0-4037 GCA_050256935.1 Candidatus Levyibacteriota bacterium
CGCCTCGACCCGGGTGCCGCCCGGGGTGTCGACGTTGTAGACGGTGACATCGCCCATGTAGCGCAGCGCCGAGACGGTGCCGCGGAAGTGATTGTCCGGGGTGTCCTGCGGCGCGCTCGCCCCGATGCGGATCTTCTCGGGGCGCAGCGCGACGGTCCCGGTCGCGCCGACGGCCAGCGACGATGCGGTCGCGGCGCGGACCTGCCCGAGCCCGGCGACGTCGAGGGTCACGGTGCCCCCGGCGTTCGCGATCACGGGCCCGGAGAAGAGATTGCACTGGCCGATGAAGTCGGCGACGAACCTGGTGCGGGGGAAGCCGTAGATGCGCGAGGGCTCGTCGAGCTGCTCGATGCGGCCGCGGTTCATCACCGCGATCCGGTGCGACAGCGCCAGCGCCTCGGACTGGTCGTGGGTCACGTAGACGAACGCGATGCCGACTTCCTTCTGCAGGTTGATGAGCTCGACCTGCACCTCCTCGCGCAGCTTGGCGTCGAGCGCCGCGAGCGGCTCGTCGAGCAGCAGCATCGTCGGCTTTGACACCAGCGCGCGCGCGATCGCGACACGCTGCTTCTGGCCGCCCGAGAGCTCGTGGGGGTAGCGCTTCTCGAATCCGGTCAGGCGCACGTCCTCGAGCACGTCCCGGATGCGCGCCGGGCGCTCCGCCGCCGGCACGCGGGCCATCTGCAGGGGGAACGCGATGTTGCCCTCGACGGTCATGTGCGGGAACAGCGCATAGCTCTGGAACACCGTGCGCACCGGCCGGATCTCCGGCGGTCGGTCGGCCAGATCCTGGCCGTCGAGCAGGATCCGTCCCGCGTCGGGCAGGTCGAATCCGGCGATCATCCGCAGGAGCGTCGTCTTGCCGCAACCCGAGGGACCGAGCAGCGTGAAGAATTCGCCGGCCTCGATCGAGAGGCTGACGTCGTCGACTGCGGTGAAATCGCCGAAACGCCGCGTGACACCCTTGATTTCGAGTAGCGCCAAGGGCGTGATACTCCTTCAGGTATGGGCCGGATTGCGCGGCGGATTGTAGCGGATTCTCAGCGCGGCCCCTGCCGCAGCAGCAGCGCGATGACGATGGCGAGCAGCACGGCGATGGCGGCGAGCCAGCCGTTGCGCGATTTCTGGGCCGCCGCCAGCTCCTTCAGCGCGAGGTCGGAGGCGGCGGGCGGCGCGCCCAGTTTCTGGTGGAGCAGTCGCGGCAGTTCCGGCAGCGCGGCGACCAGGTAGGGGGCTTCCGCCTCGAGCCGTCGCTGCAGGGCGCGCAGGCCGATCTGGTCTTCCATCCAGCGCTCCAGGAACGGCTTCGCGGTCACCCAGAGGTCGAGGTCGGGATCGAGCTGGCGCCCCAGGCCCTCGACGTTGAGCAGCGTCTTCTGCAGCAGGACGAGCTGGGGCTGGATCTCGACGTTGAACCGGCGCGAGGCGCGGAAGAGCTGCACCAGCACCCGACCCAGCGAGATCTCCTTCAGCGGCCGGTCGAAGATCGGCTCGCAGACCACCCGGATCTCGGCTTCGAGCTCGTCGACGCGGGTGTCGGCAGGCACCCAGCCCGATTCGAGGTGGGCGGTCGCCACGCGATGGTAGTCGCGCCTGAAGAAGGCGAGGAAGTTCTGGGCGAGGTAGCTCTTGTCGCGCTCGGACAGCGTGCCCATGATCCCGAAGTCGAGTGCCACGTACTTGCCGTGGTTCGCCGGGTCGACGGCGACGAAGATGTTGCCCGGGTGCATGTCGGCGTGGAAGAAGCCGTCGCGGAACACCTGGGTGAAGAAGATCTCGACCCCGGCGCGCGCGAGGCGCTTCCGGTCGATGCCGGCGGCGGTCAGCTCGCCGATGCGCCCGATGGGGATGCCGGCCATCCGCTCCATCACCAGCACCTCGGCGGCGGTCCAGTCCCAGTGCACTTCGGGAACCCGCAGCAGCGTCGAGCGCAGGAAATTGCGGCGCAGCTGCGAGCAGTTCGCCGCCTCGCGCGAGAGGTCGAGCTCGCCGTGAATCGTCTTGTCGAACTCGGCGACGACGTCCAGCGGGCGCAGGCGCCTGCCCTCGCGCCACAGCCGCTCGAGCAGCGCGGCCCCCGTCTGCATCAGCGCCAGGTCGTGCTCGATGACGTCGGCAATCCTCGGCCGCAGGACCTTGACGGCGACCGGGGTACCGTCGGGAAGCTCGGCGAAGTGGACCTGCGCGACCGACGCGCTCGCCACCGGCGTCAGGTCGAAGGACTTGAAGAGCTCGGACAGCGGCTTGCGGAAGACGCGGGTGATCGTCGCCTCGACCTCGGTCGAGGCGAACGGGGGCACGCGGTCCTGCAGCAGCGCGAGCTCGTCGGCGATGTCGGTGGGCAGCAGGTCGCGCCGCGTCGACAGCATCTGCCCGAACTTGATGAAGATCGGGCCGAGGTCTTCGAGCGCGCGCCGCAGGCGCACGGCCCTCGGCGCGGACAGGTCGCGCCAGAACAGCGCGCCGCGGACCAGCGGGCGCAGCGGGCGCAGGCGCGGATGATCGAGCGCGAGGTCGTCGAGACCGTGCTTGAGCGCGACAAAAACGATCCGGGCGAGGCGACCAAGCCGCATCCCCTATTCTAACGGGGCGGGCATGGCGTGAATCCGGACCCGGAGTCTGGGGTGATCGCTTACTTCCGATCCAGCCCCGGCCCATGCTGCTGCCGCGATGGCGTCCCTCGTCGGCAGCCGCGCCGAGCGGGGGCGCTGCGCACTGGCGCCTTGGGCGTCAGGGCTCGCGGCGACTGCCGGCCACGCGCGCGCGTGCTTCGAGGGCGGCAATGCGCGCGTCCAGCGCGTCGGCCCGTGCCGCGAGTTCCCGCTCCCGATCGGCGAACTCGCGCAGATCGGCGGGGTGTGCGAGCAGCTTCGCCTCGTCGCGGGCGTAGGTGCCCAGGTTCGCGATCACGTGCGTCGCCGCATATTCGGGCATTTCGAGCATCCTGCGACCGGCGTCGGCGATCCGCTGGCCGACGATCGGGCCGAGCGCGCGAGCGAACAGCTTTTCGACGAACCATGGCAGCGTGGCGGCGAGGTCCTTCAGCGCGCCTCCCAGCTGCGCGTCGCCGTCCTCGGCGACGAACTCGTTCCAGCGCCGGGGGTCGGCGAGCAGCGGCGCGATGTCGAGGGGTGACAGCGTGAGCGTCAGGTCCGCGCCCGACGCGGCCGGCAGGTGCTCGATCAGCCCGCCGGCGCCGATGCGAAAGCCGGCAGCCAGCGGGCCGACCCGGACCTCGAACGACCGGCCGGCGTGGGTGGCCAGGCGTTCGCGGGCCCAGGGCTCGCCTGCGAGCAGGCGGTTCAGTGCGGCGTCGGCCAGGGTCATGGTCATTCGAATCCGGTCATGATTGTTCCCGTCGGCGACGGGTCCGGACACGCATCCGGGTGTCGCGCGCGACGGGCCCCGGGGCGCGTCGTCCTCATGCGTATTGCTGGATTCCCGCGAGCAGCCAGCCCGACGAGCCGTCGACAGGCTTCACCAGGTTCCAGACTTCCTCGAACGCCTGCGGCGTTGCCGCGCCGTCCTCGCGCAGCGATCCATGGAAGCGCACGCTCGCGACGTATTGTGCTCCCTCCCGCTCGACTTCGAGAACCTCCGCGTCGAGGGTGACGACGTCGGTCGGCGCCTGCGTCCCGCGCGTCGCGAGCTCGGCCTCGAGCTGGGCGAGCATCTCCGGCGTCGTCACGTCGGCCAGCAGCGCCGCGTCGCCACGATCGTAGGCGGCCTGCAGCCGGCGAAACTGCTCCCTGGCCTGGGCGACGAACGGCCCCGGGTCGAACCCGGCCGGGTAGCGTTTCCCCGCAGCGCCTGCGCCACCGGCGCCCCAGGCGGGCGGGATTGTCGCGGCGGTCGACGGCGTGGCGTCGCTGCGCGCTGCGGTTGCGCCGCCGGCGCCCGCATGGGGATAGGCGGCGGCAGCCGCCGGTCGGCGTGCGGCGAACGCGCGGAGCAGCGCGAACGCGCCGACGGCGAGCAGGGCGATCAGCAGCAAACTGCCCAGGCCCCCGCCCCCCCCCACCCCCCCCCCCACCCCC
>JBLMVY010000350.1:0-3474 GCA_050256935.1 Candidatus Levyibacteriota bacterium
CGTACATCCTGCGCTCGATCGCGATCCGGTAGAGGTGGTGCGGATTGATGCGCACGGCGATGCGCCTCGCGAGCGGGGCGTCGCGCAGCCGCTCGTCGAGCCAGACGGCGTGGACGCCGTCGCCCGCACGGAAGATGTCGCAGCAGGCGAGCCGCTCGTGCGACTGCACGAGTCCTGCGGCGTCGCGTTCGAGCGCACGGCAGACCGCGCGCGCGAAGCCGATGTCGCGCCACAGCCCGCCGACGTGGAACGGGTCGACGATGCGCGTGGTCACCGATCGCATCGGCACCTGCGGCCATTCGCGCGTGTAGAGCGTGACCGCGACGCCGCGCTCGGCCAGCGCCGCGAGCGCGCTCTCCAGGAAGCGCTCGGCGCCGCCGAAAGGCGTGTAGCGCTGGCGAACCACCGCGAGCTTCATTGCGCGGTCGGCGCGTCCTGGATCCCCGGACCGCGCTGCAAGCCCTGCGGTGCTCGGGCGGCGGTCTGCGCGAGCAATGCGGCGAACTGCGCGTGCACGTCGTCGACGGTGAGGGTGGTCAGGCACTCGGAGACCTTGCCCCCGCCGCAGCCGTCGATGCCGCAGGGGCGGCAAGGGTGCGCGGTCGACACGACGACGCGGCTTGCCACCATCCACGGCCCCCATTCCTGCTCCCCCGAGGGGCCGAACAGGGCCAGCGTCGGCGTCCCCATCGCCGCCGCGATGTGCATCGGCGCCGTGTCGACGCCGACGAAGGCGCGGGCGCGGGCGGTCAGCGCGGCGAGCTCCTGCAGCGTGAGGGCGCCGGTGAGGTCGACGATGCGGGCGGCGGCCTGCGGGGAGACCGAGGCGAGGATCGCCGCGACCAGCTCGCGCTCGCGGGCGTCGGGGGCGCCGGTCACGACGACCCGGTGACCGTCGGCGGTGATGCGCTCGAGCAGCGCGGCGCTGCGCTCGGCGCTCCAGCACTTGAACAGCCAGCGCGACCCGGGATGCATCTGCACGAAGCCCCCCGCGGCGAGCCCGCGGCCGGCGAGCAGGGCGTCGATCGCAGCGTCGGCGGCCGGGCCCGGGACGAGCACCAGCCTGCGGCTGCCCGCGTCGGGCTGGACGCCGATGCGCCTCAGCGCATCGAGATTGGCCTCGACGGCATGCCGCGGCGTCGCCCTGGGAAGGCGATAGAAATGGGTGTAGCGGGCCCGCCACGCCCGGTCGTGCGAAGTCCGCTCGCGGGTCACCGCCCAGCGGGGGGAGAGCAGGGTCGCGAGCGACAGCCCGCGCGGATGCTCGGTCAGGTGGATCAGGAGGTCGTAGCGTCGCGCGCGCAGCGCGCGCATCAGCCGCCACTCCCCGGCGATCTGCGCCGCCATGCCCTGGCGCTTCCAGTCGCGGTCGATGGTGTGGATGCGCGCGATCGCCGGATGGTTGGCCAGCATCGGCGCGGTCTCGCGGTAGACCAGGGCGTCGATCTCGGCGTGGGGCGCCGCCTTCTTCAATGCGGTGAACACCGGCGAGGTCAGCAGCACGTCGCCGTGGTGGCGCAGCTTGGTGACGAGCGCGTGGCGGATCTCGGACAGCGGGACGGCGTCCGGCAGGGGGCTCGACATGGGCAGCAACGATACCAAATTGCGCCGGCGGCAGGGGGCCCCGGGGCAGGCCCTTGTCAGCGCTCACTCGTCGCCGGGCGCGCACCGGCAAACGCGTTTCGCGTTCGGGTACAATCCTGCGCAGCCCGCGACGGTGCCCTGCGCGGCACCCTTTCCCGACATGTCCAACGACCCCGTCAGCGCCGCCGTCAAGGCGCAGATCCTCGCCGAGGCATTGCCCTACATCCGGCGCTTCCACGACCGGACGATCGTGATCAAGTACGGCGGGAACGCGATGACCGAGGCGCAGCTCAAGGCGGGATTCGCCCGCGACGTCGTCATGCTGAAGCTCGTCGGCATGAACCCGGTCGTCGTGCACGGCGGCGGACCGCAGATCGGCGAGCTGCTGACCAAGATGGGCATCAAGAGCGAGTTCCGCCAGGGCATGCGCGTCACCGACGAGAAGGTGATGAACGTCGTCGAGATGGTCCTGGGCGAGCTCAACCAGGAGATCGTCGGGCTGATCAACCAGCAGGGCGGCAAGGCGGTCGGCCTGACCGGCCAGGACGGCGCGTTCATCCACGCCCGGAAGATGCTGTTGAAAAGCGAGACCGGGCAGGGCGAGCCGGTCGACATCGGCCTGGTCGGCGAGATCGAGCGCATCGATCCGGAGCTGATCGCGCTGCTCGACTCGCGCGATTTCATTCCCGTGGTCGCCCCCATCGGCGTCGGCGAGCAGGGCGAGGCCTACAACATCAATGCCGATCTGGTCGCCGGCAAGCTCGCCGAGACCCTCAGGGCGGAAAAGCTCGTGCTGATGACCAACACGGTCGGCGTCCTCGACAAGGACAACAGGCTGCTGACCGGACTCACGGCGAGCGAGATCGACGCGCTGTTCGCCGACGGCACGATCCATGGCGGCATGCTGCCCAAGATCGGCTCGGCGCTGGACGCCGTCCGCAACGGCGTCAAGAGCTCGCACATCATCGACGGTCGCGTCGATCACGCGCTGCTGCTCGAGGTGCTGACCAACCAGGGCGTGGGCACGATGATCCGTGCCGACGACGCTCCCGGGCGCATCGGCGCCTGACGGCGGCACGGACGGCGATCGCGATGGCGGCCAAGCCCGGGGAGCGCCGGCTGCAGATCCTGCAGACGCTGGCGGCGATGCTGGAGACGCCGCGCGGCGAGAAGGTGACCACCGCCGCGCTGGCGTCGAAGCTGGCGGTCTCCGAGGCCGCGCTCTACCGGCATTTCGCCAGCAAGGCCCAGATGTTCGAGGGCCTGATCGAGTTCATCGAGTCGACGGTGTTCTCGCTGGTCAACAAGATCCAGTCCGAGACCCAGGACGGCGCCGCGCAGGCCGAGCAGACCGTCGTCATGCTGCTGCGCTTCGCCGAGAAGAACCAGGGCATGACGCGCGTGCTCATCGGCGATGCCCTGGTCAACGAGGACGAGCGCCTGCAGGCGCGCATCAACCAGCTGATCGACAAGCTCGAGGCGACGCTGCGGCAGTCGCTGCGCATCGCCCAGGCCGCCAATGTCTGGCACGGTGACGCCGGCGCCGACGCGGCGGTGCTGATCGCCTACGTCGTCGGCCGCTGGCACCTGTTCGCCAAGAGCGGTTTCAGGCGCATGCCCCAGGACGGCTGGGCGCTGCAGCGCAAGTTCCTGTTCGGCTGAGCCCGCCTGGCGGGGGCCGAACTCGAACCCCCGCGCCGCGTCGAATCCCGGTAGTCTTGCAGGCATTCCGGACCCAGCCATGAAGCGCACCCAAGCATTGCTCGCGGCGATCGCATTCGCGGCCGTACCGGCGCTCGTTGCCGCGCAGCGGCCCGGCGCGGTCGAGCCGCCCCCACCGCCGCCACCGCCTCCGTTGCCCGCGGGCGTCGCACCGCCAGCGGCGCCGGC
>JBLMVY010000351.1:0-5512 GCA_050256935.1 Candidatus Levyibacteriota bacterium
TTGCGTCACGAATGGCCCGCGTCGCAGCCGTCGCTGTCGCCGCGATCGTCGCAACCGGAATCAGCGCGCAGGCGGGCGCTGCCGACCCCATCAAGCTCGGGGCGGCGCTGTCGCTGACCGGACGCTTCTCCGACTCGGCGAAATACGTCAAGGAAGGCTACGAGCTCTGGGTCGACGAGGTGAACAAGGCGGGGGGCATCAACGGCCGGCCCGTGCAGCTCATCACCTACGACGACGAGAGCAACGCGGACACCGGCCGGGTGCTGGCCGACCGCCTGATCAACCGTGACGGCGTCCTGATGATCATGGGGCCGTATTCGAGCCCGATCACGGATGCGATGGCGTCGGTGACCGAGCGCGCCGAGGTGCCGATGATCGGCACGATCGCCTCGGACAGCAGCATCTGGGAGCGGCGCAAGCTGCACTGGACCTTCCAGGCCTTTCCGTCCTCCGATTACGACCACGACGGCTTCCTGCGCATCCTCGCGTCGAAGAAGGGCGCGGTGAAGAGGCTCGCCATCGTGTTCGAGGAGTCGCCGTTCTCCATCGGCGGCAAGAACTGGGCGATGGCCAAGGCCAAGGAGCTGGGGATTCCCGCCGATGCCTACGGCTACACGCCGGGTTCCCAGGATTTCCGCTCGATCATCGAGCGCATCGTCGCCTCGGGCGCCGACGCCGTCTCGATGGGCGGCTACTACCAGCCGAGCGTCGCGCTGACGCGCCAGATGATCGAGCGCGGCTACAACCCCGTCGCCTATCACTTCATCCAGGCGGCCGACGGCGTGAGCAAGGACGCGCTGGGCGCCAACGTGAACGGCATCTTCGGGCGATCGGCGTGGGAGCCGACGATCCAGACGCCCGCGGCGCAGGCCTTCACCAGGCTGTACCAGGCCAAGTACGGGCGGCTGCCTTCGTACCACTCGGCCGCGGCCTATGCGGCGGGGGAGGTGGTCGCCGCGGCGATCAAGGCCAAGGGAACCGACCGCAAGGCGATACGCGACTTCCTCGCCAGCACCAAGCTCGAGACCGTGATGGGTCCCTACGAGGTGAACGACAAGGGCCAGCAGGTCGGCTATCACTACGTGGCCATGCAGTGGCAGGACGGCCAGGCCAAGATCGTCGGCGCAGGCTCGAGCAATCCCATCGTCTGGCCGAAACCGGCCTGGAAGTAAGCGGCAGGCTGCAAGGCGGCGACGAAGTCGGGCAGGCCCGGTCGTGAGCGCGACGCTCTCGCTCCAGCTCGTCGTGAACGGGTTCGTCCTCGGCGGGCTGCTCGGCCTCGTCGCGCTCGGTCTCGCGCTGATCTTCGGCGTGATGCGGGTGGTGAACTTCGCCCACGGCGAGTTCATCACCCTGGGTGCCTATGCGACGTTCCTGCTGGTCACGCATTTCGCGGTCTCGCCGCTGCTCGGCATCCCGCTGGCGTTCGCCCTGGGCGCGCTCGTCGGCTGGCTGATCCAGGTCGGCGTCGTGTCGCGGGTGACGCAGCGGCCCGAGCTCGACGTGCTGATGGTGACCTATGCGCTGTCCGTCGTCGGGCTGGGCCTCTTCGCGCTGGCCTTCGGCGGCGACTTCCGCAGCTACGCAGCGGGACCGAGCGGCAACGTGAGCTTCGGCGGGGTCGTCGTCGGCTGGCGCAGCCTCACCGTCCTCATCGCATGCCTGGTCCTCGGGGCGGGCACGCTGCTTCTCGTCCAGAAGACGCGCATCGGCCTCGGCCTGCGCGCGCTGGCGCAAAACCGCGACGCCGCGGCCACCTGTGGCATCAACGTGCGCAGCAGCGAGCGGATCGCCTTCAGTCTCGCCGTGGGTCTCGCCGCCGCGGCCGGCGCGCTGGTGAGCCTCATCGGCACCACGACACCCACCGTCGGACACGACTGGGTCCTCAACGGCTTCGTCGTCGTGGTGCTGGGCGGCATGGGGAGCATCAGCGGGGCGCTCATCGCGTCGGTCGCCATCGGGCTGATCCACAGCTTCGGGAGCTACCTGCTCGACGATTCCTGGGCCAAGATCATCACCTATCTCCTGCTCTACGCGGCGATTCTGGTCCGCCCGCACGGACTGCTCGGCCGCCAGGTGTCGCTGTGATTCCGCCCATCCCGAGCGGCGGCGCGAGGCAACGGTGAATCCATCCCCCGGTCGGCGCCGCGGAATCGTCGCCGTCGTCATGGCGACCGTCGGCCTCGCCGTCCTGGCCGAGGCCCTGCCGTGGCTCGGCGTGTCGCCCTACGCGCGCACGCTCGTCTATTACGTCGCGTATTACCTCGCCCTCGGCCAGGCCTGGAACCTGATGTCCGGACTGACCGGCTACGTGTCGTTCGCGCACGGCGCGCTCGCGGGCATCGGCGCCTACGCGGTGGTGATCGCGCTCAACGGCAACTGGCCGATGGCGGCGGCGCTCGGGGTCGCGATCGCGGCCTCGGTCCTGGCTTCGCTGGTGATCGGCGCCACCAGCCTGCGCCTGCGCGGCACGGCGTTCACCTTCGCGACGCTCTTCTTCCAGGAGCTCGTACTGCTCATCCTGCGCAAGCTCCCGTTCACGGGTGGACCGGGCGGCCTGGTGCTCGACGAGATCCTGCCGCTCTGGGTGCCCTACGCGATGATGATCGTCGCGGCCGCCGGCGCCACGCTGATCCTGGCGTTCACCCGCCGCAGCCGCCTGGGGATCCGGGTCCTCGCGATCAAGAACGACGAGGTCGCAGCCGCCGCCATCGGCATCCATGCAACGCGCCTCAAGCTGATCCTGTTCTGCGTCAGCGCGGCGATCGCCGGTGTCGTCGGCGCGATCCATGGTCTCTACGCCGCGTCGCTGTATCCGGACACCGTGTTCTCCGTGGACATCTCGCTGATCGCGCTGGCGGTACCGCTGATCGGCGGCGTGGCCACCGTGTCCGGCCCGCTGGTGGGCGCGGTGCTGTACGTCGGCATCCGTGAAGTCCTGCAGGTGATCGCCCCCGGCGCGCACCTGGTGATCGTCGGCCTGCTGCTGCTGGCGGTGATCCTGTTCATGCGCGACGGCGTGGTCGTCGAGATTGCGCGGCGGCGGCGCCTGCGCCGGCAGGCCGCCGCGCCCGCCGGTGGACCCACGGTCGGCGAAAGTCGCGCCTGAGATGGCGATCCTCGAGACCCGCGATGTCTGCAAGCGATTCTCCGGCGTCGTTGCCGTGAACGGGGTCAGCCTCGCCGTCGAGGAGGGCGAGCTCCTCGGCCTCTTCGGACCCAACGGCGCGGGCAAGACGACGATGTTCAACCTGATCGCCGGCGCCTTCCCGTCCGACGGCGGAGTCATCCGCTTCATGGGCGCCGACATCACGCGCCTGCCCGCCTTTCGGCGGGCGCGCCTGGGCATCGGCCGCACGTTCCAGATCGTGCGCGCCTTCCGCGGCCTGAGCGTCGTCGAGAATCTCCTCGCCGCGGTGCAGCGCGAGGGCGCGACCGGCCCGCACGACGTCGACTCGGCCCATCGGCTGCTGCGCGAGGTCGGCCTCGAATCGCGTGCCGAGGACCCGGCCGGCGCGCTCACCCTCGGCATGCTGAAGCGCCTCGAGGTGGCACGGGCGCTGGCGCTTTCACCGCGGCTGCTGCTGCTCGACGAGCCGCTGGCGGGCCTCACCAACAGGGAGGCGGGCGACCTGCTGTCCTTCGTCTCCGGCCTCAAGGCGCAGACCAGCGTGATCATGGTCGAGCACAACGTGCGCATGGCGCTGCCGATCTGCGATCGCGCGGTGGTGATGGACGCCGGCGCCGTGATCGCGCAAGGCTCGCCCGACGAGATTCGCCGGGACCCGACGGTGATCCGCACCTATCTCGGAACCGAGGCGGATTAGCGGCATGCTCGAGGCCGAGAACATCCAGGTCCGATACGGCCAGGCGGTCGCCGTCGCCGGCGTGACCCTGCGCGTCGACGCCGGCGCCTGGGTGGCGCTGATCGGGGCCAACGGCGCCGGGAAGACTTCGCTGCTGCGTGCGATCACCGGATTGACACGCCATGGCGGAAACGTGTGCCTCGATGGCGACGATGTCTCGCGCCTGCCGGCGTGGGCGCGGCAGTGGCGCGGCATCGGCTACGTGCCGGAAGGGCGCCAGATCTTTCCGCAGATGACCGTCGAGGAGAACCTGCGCGTCGGCGGCTTCACCCGGTCCGATGCGCAGGTCAGGCGCGGGATCGAGCGCGCGTATGCGCTCTTTCCGCGGCTGGCCGAGCGCCGCCGACAGCTTGCGGCAACGCTGTCGGGCGGCGAGCAGCAGATGCTGGCGCTGACCCGGGCGCTGATGATCGAGCCCAGGCTGCTGCTCGTCGACGAGATCTCCTGGGGACTGATGCCCATCCTGGTCAACCAGGTCTTCGCGAAGCTGCAGGAACTGCATCGCCAGGGACTCGCCATCCTGCAGGTCGAGCAGAACGCGCGCGAGGTGCTGCGTCACGCCCAGCACGCCTACGTGATGGCGGCCGGACAGTTGCTGCTGGAAGGGCCGGCAGCCGAGATCGCAGGCGACCCGCGGGTGGTCGAGAGCTATGTCGGCTGAGCGGTCGGTCCGGCGCTGAGGAGAAGATCGGTGGATTTCGCATTCACGCCCGAGCAGCAGCAGATCCGGGACTCGATCGCCAGGCTGTGCGCGAGGTTCGGCGACGACTACTGGCTCGCGCGGGACAGCGACGGCAGGTTTCCCGAGGAATTCCACGCGGCGATGGCCGCGGACGGCTGGCTCGGCATCGCGATGCCGGAGGCGTTCGGCGGGTCCGGCCTCGGCATCACCGAGGCGGCGATCATGATGCAGGCCGTGGCCGAATCGGGGGCCGCCATGACCGGCGCCTCGGCGATCCACATGAACATCTTCGGCCTGCAACCGGTCGTCGTCTTCGGCAACGACGAGCAGAGGCGGCGCATGCTGCCGCCGCTGATCGCCGGCAAGGACAAGGCCTGCTTCGCGGTCACCGAGCCCAACGTGGGCCTCAACACCACCCAGCTCACGACCCGGGCCGAGAATTGCGGCGACCACTACGTGATCTCGGGCAACAAGATCTGGATCTCGACCGCGCAAGTCGCCAACAAGATCCTCATCCTGACGCGCACGACGCCGCTGGACCAGGTGCAGCGCAAGACCGACGGGCTGACGCTGTTCTACACCGACCTCGATCGCCAGCGCGCGGAGATACGCGAAATCCCCAAGATGGGCAGGCACGCGGTCGACTCGAACATGGTGTTCATCGAGGACATGGTGGTGCCGGCGGAAGATCGCATCGGCGCCGAGGGCGACGGCTTCCGGTCCATCCTCCACGGCATGAATCCGGAGCGCATCCTCATCGCCGCCGAGGCCATCGGCATCGGCCGGGCGGCGCTGCGCAAGGCTGCGAGCTACGCCAGGGAGCGCGTCGTCTTCGGCCGCCCGATCGGCCAGAACCAGGGCATCGCGCATCCTCTCGCCAGGTGCTGGGCGCAGCTCGAGGCGGCGAACCTCCTGGTGTTCAAGGCCGCATCGCTCTACGACCAGGGCAAGGAGTGCGGCGCCG
>JBLMVY010000352.1:0-2682 GCA_050256935.1 Candidatus Levyibacteriota bacterium
CGGGCCAGATCGCCGTCGACTACGTAAGGGGCGCCGCGCCCGACGGATACACGCTCCTGCTCGCCAACAATGGCGCGAACGCCATCGTCCCGTCGGAACGCGGCGCCGCCCGCGCGGGACCGATGGCCGAGTTCGCGCCCGTGACCATGCTGGCGCGCCTGCCGATCGTGGTGGTCGTGGGGCCGGCGCTGGACGTCACCACCCTCGCCCAACTGATCGAGCACGCTCGCGCAGCGCCGGGAAAGCTCTTCTATGCGAGCGGGGCATTGGGGTCGACGTCGCATACGGCGGCGACGCTGCTGTTCCGGCGTGCCGGCGTCCACGTCGTCGACGTGCCCTACGCCGGGACATCGGTGGCGGTGAAGGACGTGCTGGCGGGCGAGGTCCCGGTGCTGTTCACCCATCTGGGCACGGTGGCCACGCTCATCGAAGCGGGGCGCCTGCGCGCGCTGGCGGTGACCGGCAGTCACCGCATGGCCGGCTTTCCCGACCTCAGGACGGTCGCCGAGTGCGGCTACCCCGGCTTCGACGTCACGACCTGGCACGGCGTGGCCGCACCGCCGGGAACGGCGCGCGGCATCATCGCGCGCCTGCACGACGCGCTGGCGCGCATCGTCGGCCGTGACGACGTGCGTCGGCAGCTTGCCGCCATGGGCATGGAACCCGTCGGCGACACCCCGGAGGCGTTCGCGCGCGCGATCGCCTCCGACGTCCGACAGTGGGCGGAGGTTTTTCGCACGCTGCACGGCACGCGTCGATGAAGCCGGGCATCCTGCTCGTCTCGACGGCAACACGCTGGCTGGGAACCGCGCGCATGCCGCGGGTGCTCGCGCGCGCCGGGTTCGACGTGGCCCTGCTCGCGCCCGCCGATTCGCTGGCGGCGCGATCGCGCTATGTTTCGCGCATCGGCGTGCTGTCGGCCACAGCGACCCCGATGGAGTGGCTGCTGGGCCTGCTCCGCATGGTCGAGCAGGTAGCACCGCGGATGCTCGTCCCTTGCGACGAAATGGCGGTGCGGCTTCTGTTCACGCTGGTCCTGACACCGCCGCCTGGGCTCGACGCGATGCTGCGCGAACGGCTGATACGCCTGGTGACCGATTCGTTGGGCGACCCGCGCTTCTACGCGTCGAGCATCGACAAGACACTGCTCCCTGCGGTCGCCGAAGCGCTCGGCGTCCGCGTGCCGCCTTATGCCGTCGCGACCGGGGTGGAAGATGCGCTGGCGCGCGCCGAAGCGCTCGGCTACCCGGTCGTTCTGAAGCGCCGTTTCGGGTTTGCGGGGCACGGCGTCGCGGTCGTATCGACGCGTGACGAGGTCGCGGATGCGGCGCGGCAGCTGCTGCGCCCCGACCAGCTCGACATCGGCGAGCAACGTTCGCCTGCGCTGCTCGTGCAGGCGTTCATCGCCGGACCCTATCATTCGCAGGCACTGGTCGCCCTTCGGGGCCGGCCGCTGGAGGACTTCGCGTGGGAACGGGCGGTTGCCACCACCCCGGTCAAGGGCCAGACGGCGGTGCTGCGCTTCATCCACTCGCCCGAGACCCGCGCGTTCGCGCAGACCCTGTGCCGCGCCCTGGGCATCGGCGGATTCTTCAACGTCCAGTTCGTCGTCGACCAGGGAAGCGGTGCGGCGCATCTGCTGGAGATCAATCGTCGCATCGTCACGCACCTGCACCTGGGCGAGCGGATCGGCAGGGATCTGGGCGCCGCGCTGTTCGGTGCGCTGCAAGGACGGCCGGCCGCTGCGCTACGGGCCGATCAGCGGGTCGGGGAGAGCATCGTGGTCTTCCCGCGCGAATGGCTGCGCGATCCCGAGAGCCGCTATCTGGCCGAGCTCCCGGCCGACGTGCCCTGGGACGAACCGGAGCTCCTCGCCGCGATGCTCGCGATGCGGCACGAGGACTGACCGATCTCGCCGTTGCCGCAGGGACGGTGCCGTGCCGGCGCGGCGACGGCGAAGCCAAGGGACGATGGCGCCGCCCGCGTCAGGCGGGTGGGAGGAACTTCTCCGGATCCATCGGCTTGCCGAAGCGGCGGATCTCGAAGTGGAGCTTCACCTGGCTGGCGTCGGTGTTGCCCATGTCGGCGATCTTCTGGCCGCGCGCGACCTGCTGGCCTTCCTTCACCAGGATGTCCTGGTTGTGCGCGTAGGCCGACAGATAGGTCGCGTTGTGCTTGATGATGATCAGCTTGCCGTAGCCGCGCAGGCCCGAGCCGGCGTAGACGACGCGCCCCGCGGCGCTGGCGTAGACGGGTTCCCCCGCCGTGCCCGCGATGTCGATGCCCTTGAGGTTCGCCGTGTCCGAGAACTGGGCAATCACCTTGCCCTTGGCGGGCCACATCCAGTTGAGCTGGTCGTCGCCGCCCGCGGCCGCGCCATTGCCAGCACCGTTCGCCACTGCCGCAGGCTGCGCGGCAGCGGCCGCCGACAGCGATGCGCCCGTCGCAGGCGCCGCCGCGACGGCGGCGTTCGGCGGCGCGGGAACCGCGCTCGCCTCGAGCGTCATCTCGCGTACGGCCCGATCGGAATAGGGCTGCTTGACGGCCTTGGGCGAGGTCTTGAGATTGCCGCCGCCGCTCGCGGCAGCCGCCGGCGCAGGCGCGGCCATGACCACGCCCGTGCCCGCCCCCGGGACTCCGGCTGCAGGGACGGCGCCTGCCGCGGTGCCCGGCGCTGCCATC
>JBLMVY010000353.1:0-4019 GCA_050256935.1 Candidatus Levyibacteriota bacterium
CTCGACCCGCTGGCCGCCGGCGACGTGGGCAAGTGGGGCATGCCCTTTGCGCGCAGCCTCGGCACCGGGCTGGGCATCCCCGGGGTGTCGGTCCTGGCGCTGCCGCGCCCGCCGCAGCGCCTGGTCGCGGCGCTGCGGACGGGCCGCGCCGCGCAGCGCGAGGTCGGTGCGCAGATCTTCGCCAGCAATGCGATCCGCAAGCTGCGCGGGAGCGTCGGCGAACCGACGGCCATCATCAGCGCCCATCGCGCTGCCGACGCACCCGGGGGCGGGGAGCTTCGGTTGTCGCTGTCCTCGCCGTTCGGGCCGCGCGACGCCGAAGGGTTTCGCTGCCCGATCTATCCGTACGAGACGGTGCGCGACGTCGCCGCCATTCTGATGTCGCTGCTCGCCGATTGCCGGATTGCCGATGTCCGAGTCCAGCCGGGCGTGCACGCGGACGTCGACGCCACCACGGGGTTGCGCGTGCTGTTCAAGGACACCGGCAGCGGCGATCCGGCAGCGCTGCACTGACCGGTGTCGCCGGTTTCGCGGGCGGCGGCGATGGCCGCGATGCCGCCGATGGCGGCAGCGGCCGCGGCCGCCCCTCGCCCCCCAGGGCGCGTCTCGTTCTGCGTCGACGAATCGCCCGCGCGGCGGCGCACGCGGCCGATGCCGCTCACCTCCTCGGTCACCTGCGGGTCCCCCAGGTACTCGATGCTGCCCGCACCCGAGATCGTCGCGCGCAACGTCTTCTCGGCCCGCAGCACGACCTGGCCGACGCCGCTGACCTCGACTTCGGCATGCTCGGCAAGCAGGCGGTCGGCGCGATAGTCGCCGGCACCGGAGATCGCGACCTTCTCCTCGACGACGCGTCCCGCGATCCTCGCATCCAGCGCCCCCGATCCTGCGACCCGCAGCCGCGTGGCCTCGAGCCGGTCGATGCGCAGCGACGATCCACCCGAAGCGGCAATGCGCAGCGCGTCGGCGCGCAGGGTCGGGGCATCGAGCCTGACGGCGCCGGAGACCTCGATGGCATCGAGGCTGCGGAAATGGATGGTGATGTGCGGCGAAGGGTGCTTGGTGCCCGATCCGAAGGGCCAGCCCAAGCTGGGTCGGCGGCGGCGCACCTCGACCCTCAGCGTGTCGCCGCGGACGACGGCATCGACGACGGAACTTCCGGGCGGCACTTCCACGTCGATCGATTCGGCGTCGCCCTGGACGAGGGTCACGTCGGCAATCCCGCCGACATCGATCCGGCGAAACGGCGCGACGGCGCGCGTTTCCGAGGTGGTGGCCGATGCCGCTTCCTTCGCCGTCGCCGGCAGCCGCGCCCGATTGAGGGTGAACCACGCCAGGGTCGCTGCGACGACGACGCAGGCGAGGATCAGCAGCGGAAGGAGGGCGCGGCGCATCGGGGACCTCGACGGGAATGGCGATTGGATGCGGCGACCGGACACAATGGATTCCCGCCGGCCCGATGGCGACCTGTGCGCCCGCCCGCCGGCCGGCGGCCGAGGCCGGCGCGGGGGTGGGGGAACGGGGTTGACATGGGAATTTGTTCCGAATACGGTATACAGAATTCTAACGAGCACGACCGGGCGACCTGCACGCCCCGCGCCGCCGCAAAGGAGAACCCGTGGAAGCTTCGAACCAGCGCATCCGGGTGATTGTCGCCAAAGTCGGGCTCGACGGCCACGATCGGGGCGTGAAGATCGTCGCGCGGACGCTGCGCGACGCCGGAATGGACGTGATCTACACCGGACTGCATCGAACGCCCGAGGAGGTCGTCGAGGCGGCGATCCAGGAGGACGTCGACGTGATCGGCATCAGCATCCTCTCCGGCGCACACATGACGGTGTTCCCGCGCCTGGTCGAGCTCCTGAAGGCGCGCGGCGCCGACGACATCCTGGTCGTCGGCGGAGGTGTCATTCCCGACGACGACCTGCCCAGGCTCAAGGCGCTGGGCGTGCGGGAACTGATGCTGCAGGACACGCCGCCGGCAGCGATCGTCGAGATGGTCCGTCGCGTCGTCGCCGAGCGCGGTCCGCGCTGAACGGGAGGGCGCCATGGAGCAGTGGTCGTTTCCGCCCCGTTTCGATCCGGATTACCTGCCGGCGCCGGATTCGCGGTACTGGTTTCCCAGGCGCGAGACGATGCGGCCCGCCGAGCGCGAGCGCGCGATCCTCGAGCGACTGAAGGTCCTGACGCGCTATGCCTGGGACTCGTCGACGTTCTACCGCCGCAAGTGGGACGAGGCGGGCTTCCACCCCGATCACCTGCGCACGCTCGAGGATTTCGAGTCCAGGGTCCCGGTGGTCACCAAGAAGGACTTGCGTGACGCGCAGACCCGCGTGCCGCCTTTCGGCGACTACCTGTGCATCCCCGAGAGCGAGATCCATCACATCCATGGCACCTCCGGAACGACCGGGCGTCCGACCGCTTTCGCGATCGGCCGCGGCGACTGGGACGCGGTCGCCAATGCCCACGCGCGGATCATGTGGGGCATGGGCATCCGCCCCGGCGACATCGTCTTCGTCGCGGCGATCTTCAGCCTCTACATGGGATCGTGGGGCGCGCTGGCCGGCGCCGAGCGCCTGCGCGCCAAGGCCTTCCCCTTCGGCGCCGGCGCGCCCGGCATGACCGCGCGCGCCGCCATGTGGCTCAGCCTGTCGAAACCCGCCGCACTCTATGCGACGCCGTCCTTCGCGCTCCATCTCGCCGAAGTCGCGCGCAGCGAGGGCTACGACCCGCGCCAGTTCGGCCTGAAGACGATGTTCTTCTCGGGCGAGCCGGGCGCGTCGGTGGCCGGCGTGCGCGACCGCATCGTCGCCGCGTACGGCGCCCGCGTTATCGACTGCGGGTCGATGGCCGAGATGACGCCGTTCATGCACGTCGGCGGCAGCGCGCAGACCGACGGCATGCTGTGCTGGCAGGACATCGTCTACACCGAGGTCTGCGATCCGCAGACCTTCCGCCGCGTCCCCTACGGCCAGCGCGGCACGCCGGTCTACACGCACCTCGAGCGCACGTCGCAGCCGATGATCCGCCTCGCTTCCGGCGACCTCACGCTGTGGGAGGACGGTCCCAATCCCTGCGGACGCACCTATCCGAGGCTGCCGCAGGGCATCTTCGGGCGCATCGACGACATGTTCACCATCCGCGGCGAGAACGTCTACCCCAGCGAGGTCGACGCGGTGCTGAACCAGCTCGCGGGCTACGGCGGCGAGCACCGCATCGTCATCACCCGCGATGGCGCGATGGACGAGCTCCTGATCCGCGTCGAGATCGCGCCGGCCGGTGACGGCGAGGCGGCGCGGATCGCATTGCGCGACGCGGCCGCGCACCGCCTGCAGAAGATGCTGGGCCTGCGCTCGAGGATCGAGATCGTCGCGCCGGGGACGTTCCCGCGCACCGATTTCAAGGCGCGGCGCGTCGTCGACGATCGCGAGGTGTTCCGGGAAATGAACGCGCGCCTGGGCACCTAGGGCCTGCGCGCATCCGCCGACACGGCTCGAGCGACGAGCGAACGATGGCCTACATCCCCTCGCGTGAACTGGAAGCGGGCGTCCTCGCGGGGGACACCCGCGCGATTGCGCGGCTGCTGAGCCGCGCCGAGTCGGGCGTGGACGAAGCGCGGGCGAGCCTCGACGCCATGTACCGGCATGCCGGCCGCGCCCACGTCGTCGGCATCACCGGCGTGCCGGGAAGCGGCAAGTCGACGCTGGTCGCGCGGCTCGTCGCCGCCATGCGGGCGGACCGGCGCAAGGTCGCGGTCGTCGCGATCGATCCGTCGAGCCCCTTTTCCGGAGGGGCGATCCTGGGCGATCGCATCCGCATGGGCGAGCTCGCGGGCGATCCCGGCGTGTACGTGCGCAGCATGGCCACCCGGGGCGCGCTCGGCGGTCTGGCGCGGGGAACGCTCGAGGCCGTCGACGTCCTCGATGCCGCCGGCTTCGACGTGGTGATGATCGAGACGGTCGGCGTCGGCCAGGACGAGGTCGATGTCGTGCGCGCCGCGCATACGACCGTCGTCGTAT
>JBLMVY010000354.1:0-3561 GCA_050256935.1 Candidatus Levyibacteriota bacterium
GCCGCCGCGAGCCGGGACCCGCGCGACGACGCGGGTGCGACGCCGAAGCCTCGGGGCCAAGCCCGTCGCCGCCCGTCATGCCGAAGTGCGAGGCCGAAGTTCGGCACCGAAGCCTCGGGGCTAAGCCCATCGCCGCCCGCCATGCCAAAATGCGAGGTCGAAGTGCGACGCCGCCCGCCACGCCCGAATGCGAATGCGGATGCGGCGCCGCTCCGCCGGTCACGCCCCCTCGAGCAGCCGCTTCTCGGCGCGCGTGAGGTCCGCCGGGCGACCCAGGAGCACGACCGCGTCGCCCGCCTCGAAGCGGAAATCGCCCTCCGGCTTGACCGACCGCGCACCCAGCCGCCGCACGCCCGTGACCTCGACCGACGCACCCACCGCCAGCTCGTCCAGCGCACGACCCACCGCGTGCGCACGCTCACCCAGCACGATCGTGTGCAGCCGCGGCTGCAGGTTCTCGGCGGCGTCCGCCGCGTCGCTGGCGCCGCGGAAGAAACCGCGGAACAGGCCATAGCGCTCCTCGCGTATCGCCCGGATGCGCTTCAGCACGCGATTGAGGGGCACGCCCAGCACCAACAGCGAATGCGACGCCAGCATCAGGCTGCCTTCGAGGACTTCCGGAATGACCTCGGTCGCCCCTGCCCTGCGCAGCCGGTCGAGCTCGCTGTCGTCGAGCGTGCGCACGATCACCGGGAGGTCGGGACGGATCTGCTGGACATGGTGCAGGATCCGCAGCGCGATCGGCGTGTCGGCAAAGGTGATCACCAGCGCGCGCGCCTTGGCGATCCCCGCCGACGCGAGCACCTCGCGCCGGCTCGCATCGCCGTAGACGACAGTCGCGCTGTCGGCCGCTTCGCGCACCCGCTGGGGATCCGAGTCGAGGGCGAGATACGTGATGTCCTCGCGCTCGAGCAGCCGCGCCAGGTTCTGGCCGCTGCGACCGAAGCCGCAGATCACGACGTGGTCCTGCCGCGTCATGGTGCGCGCCGCGACATGGGTCAGCTCGGCAGCGCGCGCCAGCCAGTCGTTGGCCGTCAGCCTGCGCACCCATCGTTCCGCGTGCTGGATCAGGAGCGGCGCGATCAGCATCGACACGATCATCGCCGCCAGGACGACCTGGGTGAACTCGCGCGACAGCAGCCCGTAGTCGGTCGCGAGCGCCAGCAGCACCAGCGCGAATTCGCCGGCTTGCGCCAGGTGGAAACCGGTGCGCAACGCCGTGGGCAGCGGCGCGCCGAACACCCGCGACAGAGCCACGATCAGCAGCAGCTTGGCCGCGACGGGGACCGCGAGCAGCAGAAGGACGAGCCCTCCCTGCGCAGCGACGACCCGCAGGTCGAGCATCATGCCGATGGTGATGAAGAACAGGCCCAGCAGGACATCTCGGAAGGGCTTGATGTCCTCCTCGACCTGGTAGCGGAACTCGGTCTCGGAGATCAGCATGCCGGCGAGGAACGCCCCCAGGGCCATCGACAGCCCCGCAAGCTGGGTCAGCGCCGCCATGCCCAGCGTCACCAGCAGGACGTTGAGCACGAACAACTCGGGGGAGCGCTGGCGCGCCACGATATGGAACCACCTGCGCATCGGCTTCTGGCCGAGGAACAGGATCAGCGCCAGCGCGATGCCCGCCTTCACCAGCGCGCCGCCCATGGCGACGATGCCGCCGCCGCCCGCGCTCGCCAGCGCCGGAATGAGGATCAGGAATGCGACGACGGCGAGATCCTGGAACAGCAGGATGCCCATCGCGTCGCGGCCGTGCATGGTGCTGAGCTCCATGCGCTCGGCCAGCATCTTCGACACGATGGCGGTCGAGCTCATCGCCAGCGCGCCGCCCAGGACGATGCCGGCCCGCCAGCCGTAGCCGAGCAGATGGATGCAGAGCACGCCGCCCGCGGTGGTGATGGCGACCTGCGCGAGCCCCAGGCCGAACACTGCCCGGCGCATCGAGCGCAGCTGCGCCAGGCTGAACTCGAGCCCGATGGAGAACATCAGGAACACGATGCCGAACTCGGCGAGACCGCGGGTCACCTCGTCGTCCGGGACCACACCCAGGGCGTGCGGCCCGAGCGCGATGCCGACGATCAGGTAGCCGAGGATCGGCGGCAGGCGGAGGGTGCGGCAGGCGGCCACGATCACGACCGAGGCCGCCAGGAGGATCAGGATGAGAAGCAGCGTTTGCGGCATCGTAGTGTCGGCAGGCGCTCAAACGTTAACACGGTGGCATCCGCTGGCCGGAACCGCGCGACCCCGGCGTTATACTTTGCCCGATGATGGCCCACGCGCTCGCGCAAGCCTGAATGCGCGACACCTCTTCCCCTGCCGTCGATGCGTCGCGCGCCCTCGCGCTCGCGCGCGACGTGCTGGACACCGAAGCGCGCGCGATCTCGGCGCTCGCCGACCGCCTGGGCGCGCCGTTCGTCGCGGCCGTCGAGCTGATGCTGCGCTGCGCCGGCCGGGTCGTGGTCTCGGGCATCGGGAAATCGGGTCACGTCGCGCGCAAGCTCGCGGCGACGCTGGCCTCGACCGGCACGCCGGCGTTCTTCGTCCATCCCGCCGAAGCCGCCCATGGCGACCTCGGCATGATCGCCGCCGAGGACGTCGTGGTCATGCTCTCCAACTCCGGGGAGACCGACGAGCTGGTGATGCTGACGCCGCACTTGAAGCTCCGCGGCGCGAGGCTGATCGCGCTGACCGGCAACCGCGAGAGCTCCCTCGCGCATGCAGCCGACGTGCATCTGGACGCCGCGGTGGATGCCGAGGCCTGTCCGCTGGGGGTCGCGCCGACCGCGAGCACCACGGCGGCCCTCGCCCTCGGCGATGCCCTGGCACTCGCGCTGCTCGACGCGCGCGGGTTCTCGCTGGAGGATTTCGCGCGCTCGCACCCCGGGGGCTCGCTCGGGCGGCGGCTGCTGACCCGCGTGGCCGATGTCATGCGCACCGGCGATGCGGTCCCCCGCGTGCGCGAGAGCGCGACGCTCGCCGCCGCGATCGTCGAGATGTCGGGCAAGGGCATGGGCATGACGGTGGTCGTCGACGAAGGTGACCGCGTCGTCGGCATCTTCACCGACGGCGACCTGCGGCGGGCGCTGTCGCGCGGCGGCGACGTGATGCAAGGCGGCGTCGCCGCGCTGATGACGCGCTCCCCGCGCACGATCGAGCCGGGGCGCCTGGCCGCCGATTCGGTCGTCCTGATGGAGACGCCGCCCAAGGTCATGCAGCTGATCGTCGTCGATGCCCAGGGCAGGCTCCAGGGTGCGCTGCACATGCACGACCTCTTCCGTGCGCAGGTGATCTGATGGCGCGCGATCGCCGCCACCCGCGAAGCCCCTGATGCAGCCCGACGTCATCGAACGGGCGCGCCGCGTGCGCCTACTCACCTGCGACGTCGACGGCGTCCTGACCGACGGGCGGATCTACGTCGACGACCACGGCCACGAGTTCAAGGCGTTCTGCGCCCTCGACTGCGTCTTGGTCATCCTGCTGGCGAATGCTTGCATCGTCGTCGCATGGATCACCGGTAGCTCGGTTCCGGCGGTGGCGCATCGCGCCCGGCACCTGCGC
>JBLMVY010000355.1:0-3134 GCA_050256935.1 Candidatus Levyibacteriota bacterium
CCCGACACTGCGCGATCAATGAGCTTCGAGACCTTCACCTTCTACGCCTTCGCCGCGATCCTCGTGTTCGCGGCCCTGCGCGTGATCACGACGCGCAACCCGGTGCATGCCGCACTGTGGCTGGTGCTGTCGTTCTTCACCGCCGCCGGGATCTGGCTGCTCCTGCACGCCGAGTTTCTCGCCATCGCGCTGGTGCTGGTCTACGTCGGCGCGGTCATGGTGCTGTTCCTGTTCGTGGTGATGATGCTCGACGTCAACTTCGACAGCCTGCGGCAGCATTTCAGGAGCTATCTGCCGGTGGGGGCCGCGGTCGGCGCGCTGGTGCTGCTGGAGATGGCGCTGGTCATCGTCGGCAGCGCGGTGGGACGCACGGCGAGCGCGCCGGCGGCGCCCGCCGGCAGCAACACGCAGGCGCTGGGCATGCTGCTGTACGTCGACTACGTGTATCCGTTCGAGATCGCCGCAGTGGTCCTGCTGGTCGCAATCATCGCGGCGATCGCGCTGACGCACCGCAGGCGCAAGGAGATGAAGTACCAGGACCCGTCCGCGCAGGTCAAGGTTCGCGCCAGCGACCGCGTGCGGCTCGTCAGCATGCCATCGGAGAAACCGCCGGTCTGATCCGGCAAGCGTGCGATCAGCGGGGCGCGCCTTGGGCCAGGGCGGCGGTCCGCGCATCGTGCAGGGAGAAGGGGAATGCCGTTGCCAGGCGCACCGACACTTGCGCACTACCTCGTGCTGGGGGCGATCCTGTTCGCCATCAGCGTGGCGGGCATCTTCCTCAACCGGCGCAACGTCATCATCATGCTGATGGCCATCGAGCTGATGCTGCTCGCCGTCAACATGAACTTCATCGCGTTCTCGCGCTACCTCGGCGACATGGCGGGCCAGGTGTTCGTGTTCTTCATCCTGACCATCGCCGCCGCCGAGTCGGCGATCGGGCTGGCGATCCTCGTGCTGCTGTTCCGCAACGCCGGGTCGATCGACGTCGAGAAGTTCGGACGCCTGAAGGGATGACGCTCCGATGACGATGCGCGAACTCTACCTGCTGGTGCCACTGGCGCCGCTGGCGGCCTCGGTGATCGTCGGACTGTTCGGCCGCAGGCTCGGCCGCGGCCTCTCGCACTGGCTGTGCATCATCGGGGTCGCGGTTTCGTTCGCGGCGTCGATCGCCATCGCCCGCGACGTCCACGCCGGCCACCTGTTCAACGGCGACGTCTACACCTGGCTCGCGTCGGGGAGCTTCAAGCTCGCCGTGGGCTTCCTGATCGACCCGCTGACCGCAACGATGCTGGTCGTCGTGACCTTCGTGTCGCTGATGGTTCACGTGTACACGGTCGGCTACATGGCCGACGATCCCGGCTACACGCGCTTCTTCTCCTACATCTCGCTCTTCACGTTCTCGATGCTGATGCTCGTGATGAGCAACAACTTCATGCAGCTCTTCTTCGGCTGGGAGGCGGTCGGTCTGGTGTCGTACCTGCTGATCGGCTTCTGGTACGAGAGGCCGACGGCCATCTACGCGAATCTCAAGGCGTTCCTGGCCAATCGCGTCGGCGACTTCGGCTTCGTGCTGGGCATCGGCCTGGTGCTCGCCTACTTCGGCACGCTCGACTACGCGGGCGTGTTCGCGAAGGCCGGGTCGATGGCGAACACGACGATCGCGCCCTGGGCGGGCGGCCAGTGGTCGCTGATGACCGCGATCTGCATCTGCCTTTTCATCGGCGCGATGGGCAAGAGCGCGCAGGTCCCGCTGCACGTGTGGCTGCCCGATTCGATGGAAGGCCCGACGCCGATCTCGGCGCTGATCCACGCGGCGACGATGGTCACTGCGGGCATCTTCATGGTGGCGCGGATGAGCCCGCTGTTCGAATGGTCGGAGACCGCGCTGTCGTTCGTCACGGTGATCGGCGCGACGACGGCGCTGTTCATGGCGTTCCTCGGCATCGTCCAGAACGACATCAAGCGGGTCGTCGCCTACTCGACGCTCTCGCAGCTCGGCTACATGACGGTCGCGCTCGGGGTGTCGGCATACTCGGCCGCGATCTTCCACCTGATGACCCATGCCTTCTTCAAGGCGCTGCTTTTCCTGGGTGCCGGCTCGGTGATCATCGCGATGCACCACGAGCAGGACCTGAGGCGCATGGGCGGCCTGCGCCGCTACATGCCGATCACCTACCTGACTGCCGTCATCGGGTCGCTGGCGCTCGCGGGAATCCCGCCGTTCGCCGGCTTCTATTCCAAGGACGCGATCATCGAGGCGGTGGCCCTCTCGCACGTCGGCGGACACCGCTACGCGTATTTCGCCGTCCTGGCGGGCGTGTTCGTGACCGCCTTCTACTCGTTCCGCATGCTGTTCCTCGCCTTCCATGGCAGCGAGCGCTTCGCCGCCCATGCTGCGCCCCATGACGTGGCAGACGCGCACGGCGGGCATGCGGATGACGCCTCGTCGGCCGGGAGCACCGACGATGCCCATGCCCACGATGCCGGCCCGCCCCGGGAATCCCCGTGGGTCGTCACGGTGCCGCTGATCCTGCTCGCCATCCCGTCGGTCTATGCGGGCTGGGCCTACGTGCAGCCGATGCTGTTCGGGGACTGGTTCGGCAGCTCGATCTTCGTCCGCGAGCCGCATGCGGTGCTGGGAGAGATGAAGGGGGAGTGGCAGGGACCGCTGGCGTTCGCGCTGCACGGCCTCGCAAGCGCCCCGTTCTGGCTCGCCATCGCGGGCATCGCCGCCGCCGTGTGGCTCTACCTCGTCAACCCGGCGCTGCCTGCGCGGATCGCGGCGCGCTTTCGCGCGATCAAGACGCTGCTCGACAACAAGTATTACTTCGACCGCTTCAACGACTGGTTCTTCGCGGGGGGCGCCCGCCGTCTGGGCAGCTTCGCGTCCACCTACGGCGACCGGACGATCATCGACGGCTGGGTGGTCAACGGCTCGGCCAGGCTGGTGGCGATGGCGTCGCGCGTGTTCAGGCGGATCCAGTCGGGCTTCGTCTACCACTATGCGTTCATGATGATCGTCGGCGTCTTCGGCCTGCTGTATTGGTGGGGTGTGCGGTGAGGATTCCGCGATGACCCCGTACCTGTCGCTGTCGATCTGGGTGCCCATCGTCGCCGGGCTGGCGGTGCTCGGC
>JBLMVY010000356.1:0-14590 GCA_050256935.1 Candidatus Levyibacteriota bacterium
TCGGCGGCGAGGAACAGCACCTTGCGCTGGCGCGCGAAGTCCGCCACCGCGAGCCCGACATTGGAGGGGAAGGTCCCCATCAGCAGCGCGACGTGCTCGCGGGCGACCAGCTCCTCGGCGACGCGGACCGCGTCGCCCGGAACGCCGTTGTCGTCGCGCGACACGACCTCGATCCGGCGACCGAGCACGCCGCCGGCAGCATTGACCTCGTCGACCGCGAGCTGCATGCCCTTGCGGTAGGGATCGAGAAAGGCCGGGAACTGCTTGTAGCTGTTGAGCTCGCCCAGCTTGATCGTCTGTGCCGATGCGGGCTGCATGGCCGACGCAAGCGCGCCGACAGCGAGGAGCAGGGAGGTGATGAGGCGGGGCATTCGATCTCCGGTGGCGAGGCTTGACCCTCTTGCGGGGTCCGGGTGGCTTGCCCGGACCGAGGATGGTAGCAAATTGCAGGGACCTTCCCGGGACGATCGCCTGGGCGCGCGCGATCGCTGCGACCGCCGCGGGCCGCCCGTCCCGCCGCGCGGGCGACGGGAAGGGCCGGCGAGCCGTGGCGGTAAAATGACGGGCGCTGCGACAGCCACCGGCTGCTGCGCGTTCCCGGGCATTGCCGGCCCCGCCGCACCCACGCTCCCGCCATGCTGAACCTCGCCCACGGACTGACCTTCGCCGATCTCTACACGGCGGAGGGCGCCGCCAGAATCGACGCGCTGTTCGTCGCCCACCTCGCCGCCGCCGATGCCGACGCTGCGCTCGCCGGCCGGTTGGCTGCCGCGCGCGCCGACCCGGCAGCACTCGCCGCGAAGGAAGAGTCGGCGTTGCTGATCGACCTTGCTCCCCATCTCGAGGATTTCCTGGCGGAGCTCTTCGGAATCGGCGCGGCGCTGCGCGCCCTGGAAGCCCGCCACCACGAGCTCGCTCCGCTCTATGCGGTCAAGCGCCAGTTCGTGCAGCGCAAGGCGATGAACGCATACAAGGCCGAGGCGGCCGGGCAGTTCGATGCCCTGGCGCTTCGCGTGCAGATCGACGGCCTGGTCGGGCGCCACGACGATGTGCCGGCATTCGAGCTCGCGTTCGCCGAGGCGGTGACGCGCTGGCAGGCCGACGAGGCGGCCAACGCGGATGCGCTCGACAAGGCGATGCGCTACGCGGCGTGGGCGGCCCACACGCCTGCGGGTCGGGCCGCGCATCGCGGCGGCGTGCTCTTCCGCGCTCCGCGCAAGCTGGACATGCTGCATCTGGTGCCGGTCGAGGCCGTGGCGCAGAACGGCGTGACCGCGCTGCAGATGCCCGCGGCGCATGCGCTGCGGCGCCGTGAGGGTTTTGCGCTCACCGATCACGGAACCGACCTCGTCGGCGGTCTCGACCAGGCGCATTACTGCATCTGGTGCCACGAACAGGGGAAGGATTCCTGCGCGCGCGGCCTGCCGGAAAAGCGTTCGCCCGCAGACGCCAGCGCGCAGGCGGCGCCCGAGGCAAGCGAGGGCCCCGGCGAGGAGGTGAACCCGTTCAGGAAATCGGCATTCGGGGTCACGCTCGCCGGCTGCCCGCTCGACGAGCGCATCTCGGAGTTCCACAAGCTGCGTGCCGGGGGATATCCGCTGGGCGCGCTGGCAATGATCTGTGTCGACAACCCGATGGTCGCCGCGACCGGCCACCGGATCTGCAACGACTGCATGAAAGCCTGCATCTACCAGAAGCAGGACCCGGTCGACATTCCGCAGTCGGAGACGCGGGTGCTGAAGGATGTCCTCGCGCTGCCCTGGGGCTTCGAGGTCTATTCGCTGCTGACGCGCTGGAATCCCCTGAACCTCCGCCGTCCGTGTCCGCGTCCGCGCAGCGGCAGGCGGGTGCTGGTCGTCGGCCAGGGTCCCGCGGGATTCACGCTGGCCCACCACCTGCTGAACGACGGGCACGCCGTGGTCGCGGTCGATGGCCTGAAGATCGAGCCGCTGCCGCCGGGGCTGGCGGGCGTGGCGGCCGACGGGCGGCGCGTCGCCTTCGATCCGGTCGAGGATTTCTCGACCCTGACCGAGCCGCTGGACGATCGGGTGATGGCAGGGTTCGGTGGCGTCGCCGAGTACGGGATCACCGTCCGCTGGGACAAGAACTTCCTCAAGGTCGTCCGGCTGCTGCTCGAGCGTCGCGCCGGCTATGCGCTGTACGGGGGCGTGCGTTTCGGCGGCACCCTCGATGCGGAAGGCGCCTTCGCGATGGGCTTCGATCACGTCGCGCTGGCCGCCGGCGCCGGCCGTCCGACCGTCCTCGACCTGCCGCATGGCCTCGCGCAGGGGGTGCGCACGGCCTCGGATTTCCTGATGGGCCTGCAGCTCACCGGTGCCGCCAAGTCCGACTCGATCGCCAACATGCAGGTCCGCCTGCCGGTCGTCGTCATCGGGGGCGGGCTGACGGCCATCGACGCGGCGACCGAGGCGCTCGCCTATTACCCCGTCCAGGTCGAGAAGTTCCTCATGCGCTACGAGGCGCTGGTCGACGGCACGGGGCGCTCGGCGGTCGAGGCGGCGTGGACCGACCACGAGTTCCTGGTCGCGCAGGAGTTTTTGGCGCATGGGCGGGCGATCCGCGCCGAGCGCCAGCGGGCAGCGGCCGAGGGACGGGCGCCGGCGATCGCCGAACTGCTGCGGTCCTGGGGCGGCGTGACCATCGCCTACCGCAAGCGCCTGATCGACAGCCCGGCCTACACGCTCAACCACGAGGAGGTGGAGAAGGCGCTGGAGGAGGGGATCCGCTTCGCGGAGGGCCTCACGCCGCTGGCGATCGAGGTCGACGAGGCCGGCCAGGCGATCGGGCTCACGGTGTCGCAGCAGCAGCGCGACGCCGAGGGAAACTGGAGCGCAGGGTCGCGCGCGCTGATGCCCGCGCGGACGATCCTGATCGCCGCAGGAACCCAGCCGAACACCGTGCTGGCGCGCGAGGATTCCGCGCATTTCCGGCTCGACGGCAGGTATTTCGAGCTGCGCGACGAGGACGGATCGCCGGTCACCCCGCTGCGCGGTCTCGCCAAGCCTGCGCGGCCCGCGGTGCTGACCGCGATCCGCGACGACGGCCGCGCGACGAGCTTCTTCGGCGACCTGCACCCGTCGTTCTACGGCAATGTGGTCAAGGCGATGGCGAGCGCCAAGCAGGGCTATCCGATCGTCAGCCGGATGCTCGCCCGCGTCGCGCCGGCCGATGGCGGCAGCGACGAGGCGTTCTTCGCGCGGCTCGACGACGCGTTGCGCGCGCGCATCGAGCGCGTCGTGCGCCTGACGCCGACGATCGTCGAGGTCGTCGTGCATGCGCCGGCTGCGGCGCGAAGCTTCCGGCCGGGGCAGTTCTACCGGTTGCAGAACTACGAATCGCTGGCTGCGAAGGCGCAGGGCACGCGCCTCGCGATGGAAGGCCTCGCGCTGACCGGGGCCTGGGTCGATCGCGAGCGCGGGCTGGTGTCGGTGATCGTGCTGGAGATGGGCGGATCGTCGAACCTCTGCGCGACCCTCAAGCCCGGCGAACCGGTCGTGCTGATGGGACCGACCGGCGCGCCGACCGAGATCGGGCAGGACCGCAGCGTCATCCTGGTCGGCGGCGGCCTGGGCAACGCCGTGCTGTTCTCCATCGGCAAGGCGTTCCGGGAGGCGGGCGCGAAGGTGCTCTATTTCGCCGGCTACCGGCGGATGATCGACCGCTACAAGGTCGACGAGATCGAGGCTGCGGCCGACGTCGTCGTCTGGTGCTGCGACGAAGGGCCCGGCTTCACCCCGACGCGACCCCAGGATCGGTCGTTCGTCGGCAACATCGTCAAGTCGATGCAGGCCTATGCCAGCGGCGAGCTCGGGACGCAGGCGATCGCGCTCGCGGACTGCAGCAGGATCATCGCCATCGGATCGGACAAGATGATGGCTGCGGTGGGCGCTGCGCGGCACACCCTGCTCGCGCCGCACCTCGCGCCGGACCACGAGGCGATCGGATCGATCAACTCGCCGATGCAATGCATGATGAAGGAGATCTGCGCGCAGTGCCTGCAGCCGCATCGCGATCCGGTCACCGGCGCCACCCGCTACGTCTTCTCGTGCTTCAACCAGGACCAGCCGCTGGACCAGGTCGATTTTCCCGCGCTCGACGCGCGCCTCAAGCAGAACTCGGTGCAGGAGAAGCTGACGGCGCGCTGGATCGCGAGCGTCGCGGGTCCCCGCATCGCCGACTGATCGGCGGGTGGCGGCGCCCGGCGCGCGCCGCAGGCACCCGGCAGCCTGCATCGGTTGCCGGCGTCGTCGACCCCTTGTGGTCGACAGAAACCGTCGCGAGCGGAGTGACGTCCGTCGGCCCGTACGGTGGGTGGCATACGGCTTGCTCACGGAGAGCTCGTACGCCAGGCGCGATTCCGCGCCGCGCAGCCGAGTGTTCACCTTCCGGGAGCAGCCGTGTCAACCGTAGTCATCGTCGACGACGAACCGAACGTCCTGAGTGCCCTGCGGCGCATGTTCATGAACGGGGCCGTGCCGCCGATCCTGTCCGACCTGCAGGTCACCACCTTCACCTCGCCGCTGCAGGCGCTCGCCCACGTCGAAGGACACGCGGTCGACCTCGTGCTGTCCGACTACCGGATGCCGGAGATGGACGGCGCCGCGCTGCTGACCCGGGTCCGGGAGCTGCAGCCGGACGCCGCGCGGATGATCATGAGCGCCTACACCGACCTCGACGGCATCATCCGCGCGATCAACAGCGCCGGGATCTTCCGTTTCGTGAGCAAGCCCTGGTCCGATCCCGACCTCAAGGCGGCAGTCCGCGACGTTCTCGCCCACCGGGACCTCCTGATCGAGAACCGCCGGCTCGCCGACGAGCTGCGCTGGCAGCGGGGGATCATCACCGAACAGCAGCTCGAGCTCGAGCGCCTGGAACGCGAATCGCCGGGCATCACGCGGGTGCGCTGGACCGAGGACGGCGGGGTCCTGCTCCAGGACTAGGACGCAGGCCGCGCGCCGGATCGACCGGCGCGACCGTGACGGCGCCGGCTCCGATCGGCGCGCGGCACTGCGACCGCGGCTTCCACCACCTTCGATGACCATGACCTCACCTACGGCTGCCGACGCCGACCGCATCGGCGACATCGCGTGGATCCAGGCGCTCTACGAGCTCGGCCAGAAAGCGGCCAACGGCGCCCATCCGCAGGAAGTGCTGCAGCAGATCCTCGCGCACATCGTCGGCGGCTTCGAAGCCGAGAGCGGGTCGATCGCCCTGATCGTCGACGGCACCGATGACCAGCTCGAGATCGCCGCAGGCACCGATCTGCCGGCAGGCGTGCTCGGCAGCGCGCTGCCTCGCGGCATCGGCGTCTACGGGCACGTCGTCGCGACCGGGCAGCCGGTCCTGGTCAATGGCGAGGCCGCGGAAACCCGGCTGCCGCTGCGCCTGCAGGAGGCACGGCAGCGCTCGACCAACTCGGCGATGTGCTGGCCGCTGCGTGTGGCCGGGCGAACCATCGGCGCGGTTGCCGTCAATCGAGCGGCGAATCGCCCCCGCTATACCCGTGCGGACCTGGACCGGGGCCAGTCGCTGACCAGCCTGCTGGCGCTGGTCGTGGCCAATCACCGCATGCACGTCGAGCGCGAGAGCCGGATCGTGGAGCTGTCGACGCTCAACGCGACGATGCAGCGGATGAACGAGCAGCTCGAGGACGCGCAGAACCAGGTCGTGCAGTCGGAGAAGCTGGCGTCGATCGGTCAGCTCTCCGCCGGCGTCGCGCACGAGATCAACAACCCGCTGGCGTTCGTCCTGTCGAACTTCGGCTCGCTCGAAGGCTACCTGACCAGCCTCTTCGGGCTGCTCGATGCCTACATCGGGGCGGACGATGCACTCGGGACGTCGGTCCCATCGGCGCTCGACTCCGTGCGCGCGCTGCGCAAGGGCGTCGACGTCGGCTTCCTGCGCGACGACGTGCGGGCGATCATCGAGGAGTCCCGAGACGGCCTGATGCGCGTCAAGCGCATCGTCCAGGACCTGCGCGATTTCTCGCGCGGCGGCACCGAGGAGGTCTGGGAGACCATCGACCTGCACCGCGCGCTCGACAGCACGCTCAACATCGTGCGCAACGAGATCAAGTACAAGGCGAAGATCGTGCGCTGCTACGGCGACCTGCCGGAGATCGAATGCCTGCCCTCGAGGCTGTCCCAGGTCTTCCTGAACCTGCTGGTCAATGCGAGCCAGGCGATCGAGGGCAGCGGCACGATCACCATCGAGACCGGGACCGACGCGTCCGAGGCGTGGATCCGGTTCGAGGACACGGGGTCGGGGATCGCACCGGAGAACCTCGGACATCTGTTCGAGCCTTTCTTCACGACCAAGCCGGTCGGGCAGGGGACGGGACTGGGCCTTGCGGTGTCGAACTCGATCGTGCGCAAGCACGGGGGGCGCATCGACGTGGAGAGCGAGGTCGGGCGCGGGACGCGATTCACGGTCCGACTGCCGCTGACCCAGCCGCAGATCAAGCCGCTGTGCGAGGTCGCCGTAGCGCCGCAGGCCGACAAGCGCGCCGCGTGACGGTGCAAGCCAGGGGGCAGGCGCGCTGTTCGCGGTGCTCCGTGGTGGCTGGCACAGTTGCGGCACAGCGAATCCGGCGCAGGCACGATCGCGAGTGGCGCGAGGAGAGCTTTCTCGCGCGTCATCGGGACTGCTGATGATCGTAAACGCGCCGCGTGCAACGGCGCTCTGCGCCGTCGGGTCCAGCCGAGCCCGCCCCGGCGATCAGTGCGAGAAGCAGGACGGTCGCCGCGACCGGCAGGATGTAGAGATAGCGAAAATCACACGAGAGTCCGATGACTGCGAAGGCGAGCGCATAGAGGAACGTGCATGCCGCAAAAACGAACAATGCGCCTGCCCCGTCCCGCCGCCATAGCACTGCGGCACAGGCGGCGAGCACGATCGACCAGAACACAGGGTTGAACATCGGCGTCGTGTCCCGCAGCCGGTCCGACCACCTCTTCAACTCGCGGTCACGCCGGTCCCAGCGGCCCGTGAGCCCAAGTTCAGGCATGATGTCACGCCCCAGCGACGGAACATAGACGGTCGATTTCACCCCTGAATACATGAGGAGACAAGGTCGCCAAAGCAGGTCGCCGAAATGCGCGGCGCGATGCAACAGGTAAGCCCGGGGCGAGTGAAGGATCGAGCGACCCCAAAGAGCGAGCAGGTCCGGGATTTTCATCCGCCACAGCGGCGAACCGGCGACAGGCTCTGGAAGCGTTCCTATTTGCGCTGGTGTGTACGAAGGCACGAAGGCCGCGCTCACTTGGGCTGCGACGGCGGCATCTGGAATGGCACCGCCGTTGGCGGCGATTCCCGCAAGGTCGAAGATGGCGAGGCTGCGCAGTCCGGCCTGGGTGCGAGGAACCTTCTCGCCAAAGGTGACTGAATCGGCGTAGGCGACGATCGCAATGTTGATTCCGACCACGCCGGCGCAAAGAAGGAGGGCGAGGCCCCATCGTATGGCACGCCTGTCGGACAACAGCAGGGCCCCATAGACCGCGCCAGGCACGGCGAGCACGAGTGCATGCTGGCGTGCCGACGCGGCAAAGGCGAGCACGAGAACCGCGCCGAGCGCCCAGGCGATCCGCCCCCCCGCCGGGCGGTTCGCCGCCACGTAGAGGCACACATAGCCGAAGGCCGCGAGGTACACCATGAGGACGTCCTTCCACACGATGCCCGTGTACGCGAGCAGGAGCGGATTCAGGACGACGAGCGCCGCAGCGACTGCTGCGGGCCAGCGCAACTGCGACTCTTGCCGCCAGAACAGCAGTGCGAACGACGCGGTCAGGAGAATCTGATCGAGGACGACGAATAGCGCCGCCCCACGCACCCACCCGTCGAGCACGCGCAGCAGCAGCGACATCATTGGCGGATGGAACGAAATGAAGTGCAGTGTGCGGGCTTCGTACAACTGCACAATCGAGTCGACAGACAGGTGGCCCGGAAGTCCGAGCGCAAGGCCCCCAACCGCCTGCAACAGGATCACGCCCAGCGCGAAGTTGCGCGGGGCTTTGGAAGGATGCGCAGATTCGCCTCGCGCAACGCCCGCCAATGGCGCGGCGTCGTGCGCACTTTCGACCGCTGTTGAGGGAGGTGCCCCGGACACGATTCGAGCCTGCAACCTCGTCGCTCAGGCGGCGGCTATGCAAACTGCAACGCGGGCCGCGGAAAAGGGGCTTGGGACGTCCGCTCGATACGGCGCAGGCGTCTTGGCAAAGAGCGCGCGAACGCTGTCGATTCCTGCCAGGTCGGGCGGTCAGTTTTGTGACCTTCTTTCGAGTTGTCAACCGATATCGCGAAACGCATCATCGGGCCGACGTCGAAAGCCCCTTCGTCTTCCACCATTTCGGGGCGAAGGCGCATGGTGTCGACCGGCTGCGGCGCGCGCGAGTCGAGTTCGAGTACCCGGGTCGTCATCGCCCCGCCGGCCCTGACGGGGACCCGCCTGCCCATCGGTAATCCCACGAGTGGCGGGGCGGGGGGGCGAGCGGAAAATGAGCCGAGCCCCCGATTGTTTGGTGCCGGTGGAAGGAGTCGAACCCTCGACCTTCGCATTACGAATGCGCTGCTCTACCAACTGAGCTACACCGGCAGGAAGCGCGCGATTATATCAGCCCCGCGACGTTCGGCCACAGGGGGCCGCTCGGGATCAATGGGGTTGGAGGCTGCGCAGCAGGGCCGAAACGCCGTTCCAGCCGATCTGTACCCCGATGCACAGCAGGATGAACGCCGACAGGCGCACCAGGACGACCGTGCCGGTCGGTCCCAGGCGATTGAGGACGCGGTCGGCGTAGCGGTAGGTCAGGAAGATGCTGACCGCGACGACGACGATGCCTGCCGTGTGGGCGAGGGATTCGATGACCAGCGAGCGCATCCCGCGGCTGTGGTTGGCCCCCAGCGTGATCGCGACCGAGATCGAGCCGGGGCCGACGGTGAGGGGCATCGTCAGCGGATAGAACGCACGCGTGCCAGGATCGGCCTGGGTCAGCGCTCGCGTCGCGTCCTTTACCGATGGCGCGGGCTCGTCTGGCTGGGTGAGCATCGACCAGCCGAGCGAGCATACGACCAGTCCGCCCGCGACCTGGACCACCGGGATCGACAGCCCGAAGAACTCGAGCACGTAGGCTCCGACCAGCAACGACGCGAGCAGCAGCAGGAAGCAGTTGATCGCGACTCGTCGCGCGAGATCGGCGTGCTGGTCTGGCGTGAGGTCGACGGTCTGCGCGAGGTACACCGGCGCCCCGCCCAGCGGATTGACGATCGGCATGAGCGCGGCGATCGCAAGCAACATCCATTCGAGGAACTGGCGCAGGTCGGAGATCACGTCGATGCTGTCGCACATCGGGGATGGCAGGGATTCTGGCACAGCGGCGGGCGCTGCGATCGATGCCCGGTACAATCCTTGACCATCGCGCCTGCGGTCGCAGGCTCTGCGCCAGGCCCGGTGACATGCGCTCGACCCGCCCGCTGTTCGGATTCCATGCCGTCACCGCACGGTTGCGCCAGCGCGCCGACTCGGTCGAGGCGATCTACATCGATGCATCGCGTCGCGATGCCCGCGCGCGCGACCTGGCCGCGCGCGCCGCGGCCGCCGGCATTCCGGTGCACCCGGTGGACGCCGCCCGGATGGACGCCCTGGGCGGGGGTGCGAGCCACCAGGGCGTGGTCGCGATCGTCGACGCGCAGCGCCCGCACACGACCCTCGACGACGTCCTGGCGGGCCTCGCCGAGCCCGCCCTGCTGCTGGTGCTCGATGGCGTCACCGACCCGCACAACCTGGGCGCCTGCCTGCGCAGCGCCGACGCTTTCGGCGCCCAGGCGGTGATCGTGCCCAAGGATCGCGCGGTCGGCGTCAACGCGACGGTCGCCAAGGCGGCGAGCGGGGCGGCGGAGACGGTTCCCGTGGTGGCGGTCACCAACCTCGCGCGCACGCTGCGCGAGCTCAAGGACCAGGGCATCTGGGTGCTCGGCGCCGACGCAGGCGGGGAGAGCCTGGTCGATGCCGACGTGTCGGGGCCGATCGCCTGGGTGCTGGGCGCGGAGGGCCAGGGCCTGCGCCGGCTGACCCGCGAGACCTGCGACCGTCTGGTCGGCATCCCGCTGGCGGGCGGCGTCGAGAGCCTGAACGTATCGGTGGCGGCCGGCATCTGCCTCTATGCAGCGCGCGCCGCCCGCGTGCGCGCGCTCGCCCATGGTAGGCTTCCGAGCCCATGACGAGCGTGTCCCCGGTCGATTACATCGGTCGCTGGGCCGATGACCTGGTGGAGGTCCGACGCGACCTCCACGCCCATCCGGAGCTGGGATTCGAGGAGCACCGGACCGCGCGCCTGATCTGCGACCGCCTGGCCGCGCTGCGCATCGAGCACCATGCGGGCGTCGGACGCACCGGGGTCGTGGCGGTCGTTCCGGGGCGCAGCGACCGGAGCGGCAGACGCATCGCGCTGCGCGCCGACATGGACGCGCTGCCGATGCAGGAGGAGACCGGCGTCGCCTGGCGCTCGCGCTACGACGGCCGCATGCACGGCTGCGGCCACGACGGGCACACGACGATGCTCCTCGCCGCGGCCCGCTACCTGAGCGAGACGCGCAACTTCGATGGCATTGCGTACCTGGTCTTCCAGCCGGGCGAGGAAGGCTACGCCGGCGCCAAGGCGATGATCGACGACGGGCTGTTCGTCCGCTTCCCGGCCGAGCGGGTGTTCGCGCTCCACAACTGGCCGGCGTTGCCGGCAGGACGCATAGGCATCACGCCGGGCCCGGCGATGGCCGCCGCCGACCGCATCGAAATCGCCATCGACGGACGTGGCGGCCATGGCGCGCATCCCCACATCGCCGTCGATCCGGTGCTGGTCGCGGGCCACATCATCACCGCCACGCAGTCGATCGTCAGCCGCAACGTGAGCCCCCTCGACACCGCAGTCGTCAGCCTGTGCGCGATGCAGGCCGGCAACCCGGGCGCGATGAGCGTGATCCCCGCCCACGCGAAGCTCGTCGGCACCGTGCGCACGTTCCGGCCCGCGACGCAGGACCTGATCGAGCGTCGCCTGCGCGAGCTGGTCGGATCCATCGCCGCGGCTTTCGGCGCCAAGGCCGAGCTCAGGTACGAGCGGGTCTATCCGCCGACGATCAACCACGACGCCGAGGCAACCTTCGCCGCCGAGGTGGCGGAGACGCTGGTCGGCCGCGACAACGTCGTGCGCAATCTCGAGCCGTCGATGGGCGCCGAGGATTTCGCGTTCATGCTCCAGGCGAAGCCGGGCGCATTCGCGCGCCTGGGCCAGGGCGGCGCCGAGCGCGGGTGCTTCCTGCACAGCAGCCGCTACGATTTCAACGACAGCGTGATCCCGCTGGGCGCCGGATTTCTGGCGGCACTGGCCGAGCGCGCGATGCCGGCGGATGCGGCGTGATCCCCGTCGTCGAGGCATTCTCGCCGACCTACGCGCAAGCGCGTGCGAAGTTCGTCGCCGCAGCGCGCGCGCTGCGGCTTCCCGCCGAGCGTCACGTCCATCCGGTCGCACGCGGCGCCGAGGGCGAGGAGCTGTCGGTCGACGTCGCGATGCTGGGCAACCCGGCCGCCGACGCGCTGCTGGTCCTCACCTCGGGCATGCACGGCGTCGAAGGCTTCTGCGGGTCGGGGTGCCAGACCGCCTTGCTGCACGACGAGGCGACGCTGGCGGCGGTCGAGGCGAGTGGCGCTTGCGTGCTGCTGCATCACGCGGTCAATCCCTACGGCTTCTCGCATCTGCACCGTACCGACGAGGACAACGTCGACCTCAACCGGAATTTCCGCGACTTCTCGCACCCGCCCGCGCGCAACGCGGCGTATGCCGGCGTGCACGCGATGATGGTGCCCGCCGCGTGGCCGCCGACGGCGGACAACGCTGCGGCGATCGCCGCCTATGTCGCCGCGAACGGACGCGCCGCGCTGCAGAGCGCCGTCAGCAGCGGCCAGAGCGATCGCCCCGACGGCCTGTTCTATGCCGGAACCGCGCCGGCCTGGAGCAACGTCGTGCTGCGCGAGGTCCTGCGACGGCATGGCGCGGGGCGCGCGAAGCTCGGCTGGATCGACTTCCACACCGGTCTCGGGCCGTGGGGGCACGGGGAGAAGATCTACTCCGGCCCGCCGGAGCCGGCGATGATCGCCCGCGCCAGAGCCTGGTACGGCGCCGACGTGACGTCGTTCTACGACGGTTCGTCGACGTCGGCGGCGCTGACCGGCGTGTCGTTCCAGGCGGCGCTCGACGCCTGTCCCGACGCGGAATTCACCGGCATGGCGCTCGAATACGGGACGCTGCCGTTCGAGGCGACGCTCCAGGCCCTGCGCGCCGACCAATGGCTGCGCAACCATCCGACGGCGGATTCCGCGACCCGCGCGGCGATCAAGCGCCAGCTGCGCGATGCCTTCCACGACGAAAGCGGGGAATGGAAAGCGATGGTCTACGCCCAGGCGCGCGTCGCGGTGCTGCAGGCGCTGCGCGCGATCCGAGGCTAGGGTCGCGTGCGGGCCAGGCGACCGGGAAGCCGCGACGCGGGGGCCGCTGCAACCATTCGACCGGGGCGCTGCCCAACCCGCGTGGGCGGGCGTGGACTCGGGAATCCTGCGCTCCGGACAGCGCGGCCGACGGATGGTGAATCGAACGGGAGGCTCAAATGAAGCTGCGTGCATGGACGATGGCTGCGGCAGTCCTGGTCCTCGGAGGCTGCCAGACCTGGGGACCGACGTGGAGCGAGGTGACGGGCGACCAGTACACGCGAACCTCGGTCGACCGCCGCCCCGGCATCCTGATCCGGGTGGGCGACGAGAGCGTCGGGCGCGTCCAGCCGTTCAAGGTGGCGCCGGGGACCTATCAGGTCGAGGTTCAGTCGCCGGTGCACAACCACATCCGGGGCAGCATCCAGAAGATGACGCTCAAGGTCGAGCCCTGCCAGCGGTATTACATCAACGCGCAGTTCGAGGATCCGGTGCGCCCGACCTGGATGCCGGTGATCGATTACGTCGAATCGATCCCGGGCTGCCGGGTTCCCGACCGGTAGGACGCAACGCGTCGGCGCGCACGTCCTGGCCGGAACCGGGTCGAGCCGGCGCGGGGCGAGACCCGGGATAGACGGGAAGGAAAGCGGAAACAGGGAGCAGGAAACCGGGACGGGATTGGCCGCCGGTTCCGCTATAATCTCGCGGCGTTTTCGGTGCCGGTGGCGGTTTCGCCCGCCCGCCGGGTCATCGCTGCGCAGGTTCCACCCGGCGTTTCACGTTTCCTTTTTCCGCATCCCCCGATTCCGCGTACAACCCGGCGCCCCGTCCCTTGCGTCTCACCCAGGTCAAGCTCTCCGGCTTCAAGTCCTTTGTCGATCCGACGACGATCGGCACGCCCGGACAACTGGTCGGCATCGTCGGTCCCAACGGTTGCGGCAAGTCCAACGTCATCGATGCGGTGCGCTGGGTCCTGGGCGAATCCAAGGCGTCGGCACTGCGCGGCGAGTCGATGCAGGACGTCATCTTCAACGGCGCCGGCGATCGCAAGCCGGTCGGCCGTGCGTCGGTCGAGCTGACGTTCGACAACAGCCAGGGGCGCATCGGCGGCCAGTGGGGCCAGTACGCCGAGCTGTCGATCAAGCGGATGCTCTCGCGCGACGGCGACTCGACCTATTACATCAACAGCATTCCCGTCCGCCGCCGGGACATCCACGACCTCTTCCTCGGCACCGGGCTGGGGCCCCGCGCCTACGCGATCATCGAGCAGGGCATGATCTCGCGGATCATCGAGGCGAAACCCGAAGAGCTGCGCGTGTTCCTCGAGGAAGCCGCGGGTGTTTCCAAGTACAAGGAGCGGCGGCGCGAGACCGAGGGCCGGCTCTCGGACACGCGCGAGAACCTCGCCCGCGTCGAGGACATCCGGCAGGAGCTCGGCAACCAGCTCGCCAAGCTCGACGAGCAGGCGAAAGTCGCCGCGCAGTACCGGGATCTCGACTTGCGCCACCACCAGGCGCAGCACCTTCTCTGGCATGCCCGCGCCCAGGACGCGGTGCGCGCCCGCGAGCGCGCTGCCGGCGAGATCGCGACGCTGACCGTCGCGCTCGAGGCGCTGCAGGCGGACATGCGGCAGACCGAGACGCGGCTTGCGACGCTGCGCGACGACCATTTTTCGGCCGGCGATGCGCTGCACGCGAGGCAGGCCGAGTTCTACGCCGCCAACGCGGAAGTGACGCGCCTCGAGCAGCAGCTCGCGTTCGCGCGGGAGAATGCCACCCGGCTCGGCGAGCAGGTGGCGCAGATCACCCAGGCGATCGGCGCGCTGGCGGCCCAGCGGACCGCGCTCGACGCCGAGCAGTCCGCGGCCGACGCCGCACTTGCCCAGGCACTCGACGCCCGCGAGCGCACGGCCGAGGACGAGCGCAATGCCCAGCAAGCGCTGCCGGCCTGCGAAGCCGCCCTGGCCGACGCTGCCCGGGCCCTGTCCGAGCTCCAGCAGCAGATCGCGTTGACCGAGCAGGGAATCCGGGTCGCCGAGACCCGCCGCGACAGCGCCGCGCAGTCGCTGGCGCGCATCGGGGCGCGGCGCGACAAGCTCGC
>JBLMVY010000357.1:0-9077 GCA_050256935.1 Candidatus Levyibacteriota bacterium
AATCACAACGCCAGCGCGACCCGCGTCCCCTGCTCGATCGCGCGCCTGGCGTCGAGCTCGGCGGCGACATCCGCGCCCCCGATCGGCGTGCAATCGATCCCGGCTGCCGCCAGCCGGTCCGCGAGATCGCGCCGCGGCTCCTGTCCGGCGCAGATCACGATGGTGTCGACGGCGAGAACCTGCGCCTGCCCGTCGACGCGGAGGTGCAGTCCGGCGTCGTCGATGCGCTCGTAGCTGACCCCCGCGAGCATGGTCACGCCGCGCTTCTTGAGCAGCGTCCGGCGTATCCAGCCGGTGGTCTTGGCGAGGCCCTCGCCGACCTTCGAGGCCCTGCGCTGCAGCAGCCACACCTGGCGGGGCGGCGGAGGCTCGATGGTCGGGGCGATGCCGCCGCGGTTGGCGTAGGTCGTGTCGATTCCCCATTCGGCGCGAAAGGCGTCGATTGCAGGGTCGTGGGCCTCGCCGGTGGCCGCATGGCCGTCGCCGCCTCCGGCGTGCGTCAGGAACTCGGCGACGTCGAAGCCGATGCCGCCCGCGCCGATGATCGCGACCCGGCGGCCCGCGCTGCGGCGACCGTCGACGATCTCGGCGTAGCCTGCCACGCAAGGGTGCGAGAGCCCGTCGATCGCCGGCTGGCGGGGAATGATGCCGGTCGCGAGGACGATCGCGTCGAAGCCGCGCAGGTCGTCGACGTCCGCAGCACGGCCCAGCCGCAGGTCGACATGCAGCGCAGCGAGGCGATGGGCGAAATAGCGCAGCGTCTCGGCGAACTCCTCCTTGCCCGGAATGCGCCGCGCGAGATTGAACTGGCCGCCGATCGCATCCGCGGCGTCGAACAGCGTGACCTCGTGCCCGCGTTCCGCCGCCGTCGTGGCGCAGGCGAGTCCGGCGGGCCCTGCGCCGACGACCGCCACGCGCTTGCGCTGCCGCGCGGCGGCGGGTGCGATCTCGGTCTCGCGGCAGGCGTAGGGATTCACCAGGCAGGAGGCGATCTTGCGCTCGAAGATGTGGTCGAGGCAGGCCTGGTTGCAGGCGATGCAGGTGTTGATGGCAGCCGCCTCGCCGCGCGCGGCCTTGGCCACGAATTCGGCGTCGGCGAGAAACGGGCGCGCCATCGACACCATGTCGGCGTCGCCGCGGGCGAGGATCGCCTCCGCGACCGCGGGATCGTTGATCCGGTTGGTGGTGATCAGCGGCAGCTTCACCGCTCCGCGCAGCCGCGCGGTCACCCAGCTGAAGGCCGCGCGCGGCACCATGGTCGCGATCGTCGGGATGCGCGCCTCGTGCCAGCCGATGCCGGTGTTGATCAGCGTCGCGCCTGCGGCTTCGATGCGTCTCGCGAGCTCGACCACCTCGTCCCAGGTGCTGCCGCCCTCGACCAGGTCGAGCATCGACAGGCGGTAGATGATGATGAAGCGCGGTCCGACCGCGGCGCGGGTGCGGCGCACGACCTCGGTCGCGAAGCGCACGCGGTTGTCGAAGGATCCACCCCACTCGTCGTCGCGCAGGTTGGTCCGCGGCGCGATGAACTGGTTGATCAGGTAGCCCTCGGAGCCCATGATCTCGACCCCGTCGTAGCCCGCGCGCTGGGCGAGCGTCGCGCAGCGGGCGTAGCCGGAGATCGTGCGCTCGATGCCCCAGCGGGTCAGCGCGCGCGGCTTGAACGGCGTGATCGGCGAGCGCAGCGCGGAGGGCGCGACGGACAGCGGGTGATACGCGTAGCGGCCCGCGTGCAGGATCTGCAGCGCGATCCTGCCGCCGGCCGCATGGACGGCGTCGGTGATCCGGCGATGCTTCGCCACCTGCCACGAGAACGTGAGCTGCGAAGCGCGCGGCTCGAGGCGCCCGGCGAGGTTGGGGGCGATGCCGCCGGTGACGATCAGGCCGACGCCGCCGCGCGCACGCGCCGCGTAGAACGCCGCCAGCCGATCGAAGCCGCCGGGCGCCTCTTCCAGCCCCGTGTGCATCGACCCCATCAGCACGCGATTGGGCAGCGTCGTGTGGCCGAGGGGGAGCGGCGCGAGCAGATGCGGATAGGCGCTCATCGCCCGCGATTCTACGTGACGCTTCCGGCTATTCGTCCTGCACCAGCCGATAGCCGATGCCGGTCTCGGTCAGCAGGTGGCGCGGGCGCACCGGGTCGGGCTCGAGCTTGTCGCGCAGCTGCTTCATGTAGATGCGCAGGTAATGCGTGTCCGCCGCATGCGTCGGTCCCCAGACTTCGGTCAGCAGCTGGCGGTGCGTGACGACCATGCCGAGGTGCTTGGCGAGCGCTGCGAGCAGGCGGAATTCGATCGGCGTCAGCCGGACCTCGGCGCCGGAGCGGGTCGCCGCCCGGCGTTCGAGATCGATGATCACGTCGCCGAGGCGCAGGCTCGAGGTTCCTGCGCTCGAGCGCACGGCGCCCCGCAGCGCCGCCCGGACGCGGGCGAGCAATTCGCCGACGCCGAAAGGCTTGGTCACGTAGTCGTCGGCGCCGGCGTCCAGGGCGTCGATCTTCGAGCGCTCCTGGACGCGCGCCGACAGCACGATGATGGGCATGGAGGACCACTCGCGGATGCGGCGGATCACCTCGATGCCGTCGACATCGGGCAGCGCGAGGTCGACGATGGCGAGATCCGGCTTGTGCGTCCCCGCGTCGATGGTTCCGCGCCGCCCCGTCGCCGACTCGACGACGCGATACCCTTCGAGACCGAGGGTGGCGCGCAGGAAGCGCCGGATCTCGGGCTCGTCCTCGATGATCAGGACGGTGGGGTGCAGATCGGGCATGTCAATCCGCAGCCGGTGGCTCCTGGGGCATCGCGGGCGGCGTCTCGACCGGGAGCGTGAAGCGGAACGCCGTTCCGCCGCCGGGAATGCGCTCGGCCCAGGTCCGGCCGCCGTGCAGGCGCACGATCGCCCGGCAGATCGCGAGGCCCAGGCCCATGCCGGTCTCGGCCGCCTCGACCGAACCGCGATGGAACTTGGTGAACACGCGCTCGAGGTCGGCGTCGGAGAGTCCTCCGCCGTAGTCCTCGACGGTGACGACGACTTCCCCGTCGCGGCGCTGGGCCCGCACCCGCACGACCGTGTCGGGCGGCGTGTGCCTGGCGGCATTCTCGAGCAGGTTGCCCAGCGCCTGCTCGATCAGCGTCGCGTCGACCCGCACCAGCGGGACGTCGTCCGCCAGGTCGACGATCACGCGGTGGCGGGCCATGCGCCCGGCGAGCCGGGACAGCGCCGAGCCCACGATCTCGGACAGCGCGACCCAGTCGCGGTCGATCGTGATCGCGCCCGTCTCGAGGCGCGTCATCTGCAGCACCTTGGCGACGTGCTCGGACATCTCGCGCGCCTGGTCGAACACGCTCTCGGCCAGCGCCTTGCGCTCGGCCGGCGACAGCCGCTCGCCGTTCTCGGCCAGGCTCGAGGACGCGCCGGCCATGACGGCGAGCGGCGTGCGCAGGTCGTGGGAGATCGAAGCGAGCAGGGCGCTGCGGATCCGCTCGGTCTCGGCCTCGATCTCCAGCGCGGCCTGGGCCGCGGCGCGGGCCCGGGCGCTGTCGACCAGGCGCGAGATCACCAGCGCCACCAGGAGCATGATGGCGAACGTCAGCAGGTACTGGGCATCGTCGACGGTCAGCGTGCCGCGGGGCGGCACGAACAGGAAGTCGAAAGCGACCACGCACAGCATCGACGCGACGATCGCCGGACCGCGCGAATGGCGGAGCGCGATGACGACGACGGCCAGCAGGTAGACCATCGCGATGTTCACCAGGTCGAAGCGCGGGTGCATCGCCCAGCCCGCGAGCGTGGCGGCGGCCACGGCGGCCAGCGCCCATGCATATCCGGTCAGTTGCCGTCGTTCGACCATCGTGTGACTCTAGCGCAGGGCGAGCGTAAATTTCCCGTAAAGAATCATCGGCGCCCCGCACCCTCCCGCCGTGAAAGCGCTAAGCTGACAACCGATGGATGCCACCGTCGACCCCGGACCGCCGCAGGCGACGACCGGCCCGGTCCACCGCAAGCACTCGACCGCGGCACTCGCCCTGCTCGCGCTGGGTGTCGTCTACGGCGACATCGGCACGAGCCCGCTCTATGCGGCCAAGGAGACCTTCAGTCCCCAGCACGGGATCCCGCTGACGCCGGCGAACGTCATCGGCGGCGTGTCGGCGATCTTCTGGGCGCTGACGATCATCGTCTCGCTCAAGTACGTGACCCTGGTGCTGCGGGCGAACAACCGCGGCGAGGGCGGCATCATGGCGCTGCTGGCGCTCGCCGCCTCGTCGGTGCGCGAGCGCCCGCGCACGCATTCGGCGCTGCTCGCGATCGGCGTCTTCGGCGCATCGCTGTTCTACGGCGATGCGGTGCTGACGCCGGCCATCTCGGTGCTGTCCGCGGTCGAAGGCCTCGAAGTCGGCACGACCGCGCTGCAGCCCTGGATCGTGCCGATCGCGACCGGGATCCTGGTCGCCCTGTTCGCCATCCAGCGCTACGGCACCGGCGTGGTCGGCATGTTCTTCGGCCCGGTGTGCGTGCTGTGGTTCGCGGCGCTGGGGGCCTCGGGCATCCACAACATCGTCAAGGCGCCGGCGATCCTGCAGGCGCTCGACCCCGCGCACGCGCTCCATTTCGTGACCGCGCACGGCTACGCGTCGTTCATCGTCCTCGGATCCGTGCTGCTCGCCGTGACCGGCGCCGAGGCGCTCTACGCCGACATGGGTCATTTCGGCAAGCGCGCGATCCGCATCGCGTGGTTCGGGGTTGCCGCGCCGGGGCTCATCCTCAACTACTTCGGCCAGGGCGCGTTGCTGATCTCCAATCCCTCGGCCATCGCCAATCCCTTCTACCTCGCCTTTCCGGCCTGGGCGCTCTATCCGATGGTGGTGCTCGCCACGGCCGCGACGGTCATCGCATCGCAGGCGACGATCTCGGGCGCCTACTCGATGACCCAGCAGGCGATCCAGCTCGGCTACCTGCCGCGGATGACCATCCTGCACACGTCGGAGCGCACGATCGGCCAGATCTACGTGCCGCTCGTCAACTGGACGCTGCTGGTCGTCGTCGCCGCCGCCGTCCTCGGCTTCGGCAGCTCGTCGAGGCTCGCCGCGGCGTACGGCGTGTCGGTGATGGGAACGATGCTGGTCACGACGCTGCTGACGTTCTTCGTGCTGCGCTACGACTGGCGCTTCCCGCTGGGGCTCTGCATCCTCGCCACCGGCTTCTTCATGCTGGTCGACACGGTGTTCTTCGCGGCCGCGATGCACAAGGTCCTTGAGGGCGGCTGGTTCCCGCTTGCGCTGGGCTCGTTCGTGTTCTTCGTCATGGTGACCTGGCGGCGCGGACGCGCGCTGCTGATCGAGCGGCTGCGCGGCTCGTCGCCGCCGCTGGCGGCGTTCCTGAAGGTGCTGTTCGTCGAGCCGCCGCAGCGGGTGCCGGGCACCGCGGTGTTCCTGACCTCGAGCCCCGACGCCACGCCCAACGCGCTGCTGCACAGCCTCAAGCACTACAAGGTCCTGCACGAGCAGAACGTGTTCCTGAACGTCGAGTTCGACGATGTCCCCTGGGTCCGGCCGGAGGATCGGGTCGCCAGCGAGCGGCTGGCCGGCGATTGCTGGCGCATCGTCGCGCGCTACGGCTTCATGGAGCAGCCCGATGTCGCGCTGGCGCTGGAGGTCTGCGCGCCGCAGGGGCTGCAGGTCGATCCGATGCAGGTCTCGTATTTCCTGTCGCGCGAGAAGATCGTCCCCGGCGTCGCCGAGAAGGGCCTCGCGCGCTGGCGCGACGGCGTCTTCGCGGCCATGGCGCGCAACGCCGGAAGCATCACCGACTTCTTCAACATCCCGGCCAATCGCGTCGTCGAGCTGGGCGCGCGCATCGAGATCTGATCGCCCGGTCAGCCGACCGTGGTGCCGAACAGGGCGCCGATGCCGGCGGTCAGCGCCATCGCGAGCGCCCCCCAGAAGGTGACGCGCCAGGCGCCGGCGCCCACCGGCGCGCCGCCGGTGCGCGCGGCGAGCGCGCCCAGGCCGGCGAGGAAGGCCAGCGAGCTGCCGGCCACCGCGACGCTCAACTGCGCGACCGGCGCCAGCGCGGCGACCACCAGCGGCAGCGCGGCACCCGCGGCGAAGCTCGCCGCCGAGGCCAGCGCCGCCTGCACCGGCCGTGCGGCGAGGGTCTCCGAGATCCCCAGCTCGTCGCGGGCATGGGCGCCGAGGGCGTCGTGCGCCATCAGCTGGGTCGCCACCTGTCGCGCCAGCCCCGGTTCCAGCCCGCGCCTGACGTAGATCGACGCCAGTTCGCGCTCCTCGTTGGCGACGTCGCTCGCGAGCTCGCTGCGCTCGCGCGCGAGGTCGGCGGCCTCGGTGTCGGCCTGCGAACGCACCGAGACGTACTCGCCGGCGGCCATCGACATCGCACCGGCGACCAGTCCGGCCACGCCGGCCACCATCACGCCGCTGCGCGACGCTTCCGCGGCGGCGACGCCGAGGACCAGGCTGGCGGTGGAAACGATGCCGTCATTGGCGCCGAGCACCGCGGCGCGCAGCCAGCCGACGCGGTCGCTGCGGTGAAACTCCTTGTGGATCCTGGACATGCTCTTCCGCCTTTCTCGATGCGCCGACTTCAGCCGGCCGCCTGCGCCTTGGCGTCGAGCTCGCCCCAGCGCTCGAAACACGCGCGCAGCAGCACTTCGATCTCCTCGGCGCGGCGGCGGTCGGCCTTCAGCCGCTCGACGTCCTGCCGGTGATAGCCGGGAGCGCACATCCGCTCCGAGAGCTCGTGCTGCTCGCGCTCCAGGGCCTCGATCCGGTCGGGCAGGGCCTCGAGCTCCCGCTGCTCCTTGAAGGACATCCGCACGCGCGCAGGAGGCGCGACCGCCGGGACGCGCGCCGTCTGCGCCGACCCCCGCGCGGCGTCGCTGCGGCGCTCGGCGGCGGCCTTGGGCGCCGTCGCGCGCTGCGCGACCCAGTCGCTGTAGCCGCCGACGTACTCCTTCCAGACGCCGTCGCCCTCGGCGACCAGCGTCTGCGTCACCACGTTGTCGAGAAACGCGCGGTCGTGGCTCACCAGCAGCAGCGTGCCGGTGTAGGCCTGCAGCGTCGCCTCGAGGAGCTCGAGGGTGTCGATGTCGAGGTCGTTGGTCGGCTCGTCGAGCACCAGCAGGTTCGCCGGCTGCGCGAACAGGCGCGCGAGCAGCAGGCGGTTGCGCTCGCCTCCCGACAGCGCCTTCACCGGCGCATTCGCCCGCTGCGGAGGAAAGAGGAAGTCGCCCAGGTACGACAGCACGTGCTTGCGGCCCGCCGCGGTGTCGACCCATTCCGATCCGGGGCTGATCGTCTGCGCGAGGCTGCGCTCGGGATCGAGCTGCTCGCGCATCTGGTCGAAATACGCGACCTGCAGCCGGGTGCCCAGCCGCACCTGCCCGCGATCGGGCTGCGTTCTCCCGAGGATGATCTTCAGCAGCGTCGACTTGCCTGCGCCGTTGGGTCCGAGGAGCGCCAGCCGGTCGCCGCGCATCACGCGCAGCGAGAGCTCGCGCACCACCGTGCGCCCGCCGTACGCCTTCGAGACGTTCTCGAGCTCGGCGACGAGCGCGCCCGAGCGCTCGCCCGCGTCGACCGCGAGCCTGACGCTCCCCATCCGCTGCCGGCGCTGCGCGCGCTCCGCGCGCAGGGACTCGAGCCTGCGCACCCGGCCTTCGTTGCGCGTGCGCCGCGCCTCGACGCCCTTGCGTATCCAGGCCTCCTCCTGCCGCCAGAACTGGTCGAACTTGCGCGTCGCCGTCGCCTCCGCCGCGAGCTCGGAGGCCTTGCGGCTCTCGTAGGCGGCGAAATTGCCCGGGTAGGCGCGCAGCAGCCCGCGGTCGAGCTCGACGATCCGCGTCGCGATGCGGTCGAGGAACGCGCGGTCGTGGGTGACGACGATCGACGCCGGGACCTTGAGCAGCAGGTCCTCGGTCAGGGCGATCCCGTCGATGTCCAGATGATTGGTCGGCTCGTCCAGCAGCAGAAGATCGGGCTGCATCGCCAGCGCCAGGGCCAGGGCGGCGCGCTTGCGCTCGCCGCCCGACGCGCTCTGCGGCGACTGCGCTTCGTCGAGGCCGTAGCGATGCAGGAACTCGGACAGCCGCACCTCGGTGCGCCAGCGCTCCCGCTCGTCCCGGGCTTCCAGCGCGCCGCGCCGGACCAGGCTCTCGCGCAGCGTCGCCGCGACCGGCAGCTGCGGCTCCTGCTCGACCAGCACGATGGCGAGGCCATCGCGCCGCTCGAGGTCGCCGTCGTCGAGCGCGCCCTCGCCGGCGAGGATCTTCAGCAGCGAGGACTTGCCGGTGCCGTTGCGCCCGATCAGCCCGATCCGCTCGCCCTCGCCGACGGTCAGATCGGCGCCGTCGAGCAGCGGCTGCAGGCCGTAGGCGAGTCCGGCGTCGCGGAGGGTGAGCAGTGCCATCGCGCCAAGCATAGCGCGGGACGCCGCGTGGCGAAGGCCGCTTCCGCCTTGCGCCGCGGCGGAACCCGGCGCACTTGCCGGTTGATTCCGCGGCGACGGCACCCGATATTGGGTGCATGCCCAGCCCGCGCCCGGCCGCCGTCGCCGGAACCTTCTATCCCAAGGCGCCGACGGCGCTCGCCGCCGTGGTGCGCGCCTGCCTCGACGCCGCGGCGTCGCGCGCGCGGCCGCTGCCCGCGGCAACGTCGCCGCGGGGAGACAGCCTGCCGCCCAAGGCGGTGATCGTGCCGCACGCCGGCTACGTCTACTCGGGGGAAGTCGCCGCTGCCGCCTATGCGCAGCTCGCCGCCGGGCGCGAGCGCATCCGCCGCGTCGTCATCCTGGGACCGACGCACCGCGTCGCGCTGCGCGGTCTCGCGCTTCCGTCGGCGCGGGCCTTCGCCACACCCCTGGGCGAGGTCCCGGTCGATGGCGATGCGGTGGAAGCCGCCCTCGCGCTGCCGCAGGTGTGCGAGAGCGATGCCGCGCATGCCCTCGAGCACTCGCTGGAGGTCCAGCTGCCATTCCTGCGCGCCGTCCTCGGCGAATTCGCGATCGTCCCCTTTGCCGTCGGCGACGCGAGCCCGGAGGAGGTCGCCGAAGTCATCGAGCGG
>JBLMVY010000358.1:0-3888 GCA_050256935.1 Candidatus Levyibacteriota bacterium
CGAAGTAGTCGCCGTCGCGGTACTCGACGGCACCGGTGTGCAGCGCCATGCGGACGCGGATCTTCACCGGATCCGGCCAGGGCTCGACGTGCAGCGCGCGCTGCGCTTCCAGGGCCGCGGCAACGGCATCGGCCGCCGTGTGGAATGCCGCAAAGAAGGCGTCGCCGCCGGTCTTGAACACGTGCCCGTCGTGCCGTGCAATGCACTGGCGGAGCAGCGCGTCGTGCCGCGGCAGCGCCGCCTGCATCGCCGCCTGCTGCGATTCCCAGAGGCGCGTGCTGCCCTCGATGTCGGTGAACAGGAACGTCACCGTGCCGGCCGGAAGCGGCGCACCCGAAGGATCGGAGAAGGATGTGGACGGCATCGCGTCGTGACCAGGCTGCCGGATCATCGTTGGCCGGGTCGGAGCGGGGCGATCGGGCCTCTCCGGATCGGCGGCGAATGAGCGTATCACGCCTCGCGGTGATGGAGGCGGCGGCGGCGGCCGGAAGGCGTCGACAGGTCCGGAAGCGCGTGCCGGCGCCCTTGACCCGCGGACACCGATCGCGTGTACTCGCGCGATCGGCAGCGGCGCGGCGGGGCAGGACGATGGGCGAGTGGGAGGTCGTTGCACGGACGTTCGTGGCGCTGGCCGCCGGTGGCGCGATCGGGCTCGAGCGCAGCTACCACGGCCGTGCCGCCGGACTTCGGACCTACGCGCTCGTGTGCTTCGGCTCGGCGCTGCTGGTGGCCGGAACGCTGTTCGCGTACGCCGGCAGCGCCGATGCGGCGACCCGGGTGATCCAGGGCATCGTGACCGGCATCGGCTTCCTGGGTGCGGGCGTGATCGTCAAGGAAGGCTTCAACGTCCGCGGCCTCACCACCGCCGCGTCGATCTGGGTCGTCTCGGCCATCGGCGTCGTCATCGGCGGCGGCGCATACCTGAGCGGCGCCGAGGCTGCGGTGGTCACGCTGGTCGCGCTGGCGCTGCTGCGCCGCCTCGAGGACCGGCTGCCGGCGCAGGCGTTCCTGCACCTCGAGATCGGCTTCGACCGGGCCCGCGCGATCGACGAGGCGCAGTTGCGCGAGCTCCTCGAACGCCACGGCTTCGCGCTGCGCGAGCTCGCCTACCAGCTTCACCCGGCGACGCAGCTGCTCGAATACCACATGGTCATCTGGTCGGACCGCGATGGCGACGCCGGAGCGCTGGAGCGCAGCCTGCTCACGCGACCCGAGGTCGTGCACTTCCGGATCTCGCCCAGCCGGGACTGACCGCCGGCGACCTGGCGGACGATGCAACGTGCGACCGGTGCCTAGAGATTGGCGTACGCGTTGTGGAGCTGGTCGAACGCGTTCTTCCACAGACCTCTGTAGGCCAGAGCCTGCGCGTCGTGGAAGTACGAAAGCGCCTTCGTTTCCAGGATGCCTTTTTGGGTCCGGTAGTCGAGTATCCCCTTGACGACCCAGTAGGCGTGTGCGACCCCGTCCCGGGTTCGGTACTGGACCAGCGAGGAGCCGCCCGCGACGTCCGCTTCGATCTGCTTGCACACGTCCAGGTTGGCGCGGTGAGCGTCCACCGCGTCGAAGATCGACGCGATGACGGCCGGCGTAACCTTCATGATTGCCTTCACCGGCAATGGTATCGACGCACCTTCACCGAACAGGGTAAGGTCGTACGTCTCGGGCGCGGAATCCGACAGGCCGTCGGACATTTCTTTCACCACCATCAGGGTGGCCTTCACCCTGTTCAAGCGCACCGTGTCCCATTTCGCTTGCTTGCCTTTGCTGCAGAAAGCGTCCGTTCCGTTCTGCGGCGCGTCGAACGCACCCGTCGTGCCGCTCTTGGCCACTGCCTGGCTCGGCCCCAAAACCTCGAAGGAGAACGCATCGGCGTCGCCGATCTCGTCGTAGAGATAGCCGAGCTGTGTCGGGATGTCCTGCCAGCCCGGAACGCGCTGGAGCAACTCGTACGGACCGAAGAGCGCCAGCGGCGGCGTATGGTCGATGATGTCGACGAGGTGCTGGCCGCTGCCGAGTCCGCTTTTCTCGATTTGCGGAAACCATTGTCGCAGGGCGGCCATGTCGAGCACGAAGCTTTTCAAGTCGTTGCGAAAGTTCCCGCAGGGCGAGCCCGCGCCGCAGCGCCCCGCGCCACCATTGACGAAGTCCTGGAAAGGTCCTTGGCGATGCTGAAGCAGTTCCAGCATGTCGTCGACGGACTCCCTCACCATCTCGCCTTGCTGCTGGAACTGCACGAGCTGCCGCTTGAGATCCTGTGCGGTGTCCTTGACGTCGCCGGTGACCTCGTCATAGACCGCCTGCACGTTGTTCATGATCGTCGTGATCTGATCGTCAACCCAGCCTGCCTTCGCCTGCATCGAAATCGCGAGCAGGCACGGCGCCAGAAGATATCGCGCGCATTTCATGGTGGTTTCCCTCCCCAAGAAGCGTGAAATGGGTCGCGGGCAGCTTTCACGACCAAGGCACAGAGGGCTCCGCGCCCTCGAACTGCAACCGCTCGATCTTGCCGATTGGGAGGCACCCGATCCCGGTGCCCACCGGCGCGGCCGTTGCAGGCCCGGAGACCGTAGGCACGACCTACCCGGGGCTGCAGAGGCCACCTGGCTGCTGGAGCCTGCCCGCGATCCCCCTGGGCTGGGCGCGGCAAATAGAATGCCGTCCTCCAGCATAAAGCGAGCCCCTGAATCGAAGTTCTTGGAAATCAAGGGGCTGCGCCCATTGCCATCGGCACATCGCGTGGAGAGTGTAAAGCCGGCCGACAGCTCGCCGGGTTGCGGGGTCGCGCGGGGCTGAATGCATCGCATTCCGATGGGTTGCGCCCGGGAGGCTGCCGGCTCCGCCGGGACGCACGGCGGATCGAGTACCGGACGGTCATCGGGTCCGACGCGCCCGGCCAGGCCGCTGCGGCCCGAGCAGGACCTGCCGGCGCGGCGCGGTGGTGGTGCACTTCCGGATTTCACCCCGCCGCGATTCGACCCGTCGCCGCAGCGCGTTTCGGCGGCAGTTGACGCGTGCGCCGAACGCTCCTAGATTCCGCCTGCGGTCGCATCCGTCCAACAAAACTCAAGGCCGCTCGGGCGGCACGAACGAGGGAGATTGGCGATGAATCGTCTTGGGGCTCTTGTCGGCTTGTCCCTTTGCTGCTCCGCCGCCTGGTGCGCGCCTTTCCAGAACGGGGACTTCGAGGTCGGCGGTATCTGCGGCAATGTCTACGACGTCACCGGGGGCGGGCTTCCCGGGTGGACGGTCGTCACCGGCAACATCGATTGGGAAGGACCGCCGTCCTGTGGCGGCTGGACCCCCTCTTCCGGAACGCACAGCCTGGACCTGGTCGGGCAGACCTTCGGGGTCGGCGGCATCGCCCAGACCTTCGACACCGTCGCCGGCACCACCTACCAGGTCTCGTTCGATCTCGCCGGAAACTACGGCAATCCGCCGGTGGTGAAGCCCCTCGCCGTGACCGTCGACGGCGTCGTGCACAACTACACGTTCGACACGACGGGCAAGAGCGCTGCCAACATGGGGTGGACGACCCACTCGTTTACCTTCGTCGCGGCGTCGACGAGCAGCACGATCACGTTCGTCAGCGACGTCAGCGCCTTCGGCCCGCCGAACAATGCCGGGGCCGCACTAGACAATGTCCGGATCGTGCCCCTCTCCAGCGTTCCGCTGGACTGGTCGCAGTGGGCGGCTGCGCTGCTGATCCTGATCGCAGGATCGCTGGTGTTCGCGCGCAGGAAGCTCGGGCGCTGAGCCGGCGCGAAGCCCGGCCGAGGGGGCGGGCGCCGAAAGGCCCGAGGGGTCGGCCGCAAGGCAGACCCCTTTCGCCTACAGCGCCAGATCGGCGAGAAGCGTCTGCAGTCGTCGCGTTTGCCTTGCGCTGGTCAT
>JBLMVY010000359.1:0-4963 GCA_050256935.1 Candidatus Levyibacteriota bacterium
GCGAAGATCATCTGCACCAAGATCGTCGAGGCCGCACGTGCGCGCGAGGCCGCGCGCAAGGCGCGCGAGCTGACGCGGCGCAAGGGCGTGCTCGACGGCATGGGCCTGCCCGGCAAGCTCGCCGACTGCCAGGAGCGCGATCCATCGCTGTGCGAGATCTACCTGGTCGAGGGCGATTCGGCAGGCGGGTCGGCCAAGCAGGGCCGCGACCGCAAGTTCCAGGCGATCCTCCCGTTGCGCGGCAAGATCCTCAACGTCGAGCGGGCGCGCTTCGACAAGCTGGTGAGCTCGCAGGAGATCGTCACGCTGATCACTGCGCTGGGTACCGGTTTCGGCAAGGACGAGTTCAATCCGGACAAGCTGCGCTATCACCGGATCATCATCATGACCGACGCGGACGTCGACGGCTCGCACATCCGCACGCTGCTGCTGACGTTCTTCTACCGGCAGATGCCTGAGCTCGTGGAGCGGGGCCACATCTACATCGCGCAACCGCCGCTGTACAAGGCCAAGCAGGGCCGCGAGGACGTGTACCTGAAGGACGATCACGAGCTGAAGCAGCATCTGCTGCGCGTCGCCCTCAAGGGCGCCGAGCTCGTGCCCGGCGAGGGCCGCGAGCCGCTCTCGGCCGAATCCTTCGGCGACGTCGCGCGCGAATACCTGCTGGCCGAGGCGGTGATCGAGCGGCTGGGCCGGCTCGTCGACCCGGCGGCGCTGCGCGCCATCCTCAACGGGGTCCAGCTCGACCTGTCGAGCGAAGCGGCCGCCAAGCGCAGCGCGGCGGCGCTGCAGGCCGCGGTCGACGATCCCGAAGTCGTCGCCGAGGCGCGCTACGATGCGGCGAACGAGGTTCACCGCATCGTCATCGTCCGCACCCATCACGGCACGCCGCACGCGACGGCGATCGACGCGGACTTTCTCGCCAGCGGCGACGCCGTGCAGATCCGTCATGCGGCCGACGTCCTGCAGGGCCTGATCCATCCCGGCGCCGCCGTCAGGCGCGGCGACAAGCAGCGGGCGATCAAGTCCTTCAAGGACGCGCTCGACTGGCTGCTCGCCGAAGCGCGCGACAGCGTCGCCATCCAGCGCTACAAGGGCCTGGGCGAGATGAATCCCGAGCAGCTGTGGGAAACGACGATGGATCCCTCGGTGCGGCGCCTGCTCAAGGTCCAGATCGAGGACGCGATCGGTTCGGAGGAGATCTTCTCGACCCTGATGGGCGAGCAGGTCGAGCCGCGCCGCGCATTCATCGAGACCAACGCGCTGGGCGTGCGGAACCTCGACGTGTAGAAAGGCGCGCGGGCGGTCGTCCGGATCGGACCGCCCGGGCGAAGGGGCCCCCAAGGAGGAGAGCTTTGCCGCGGCGCACGGGCTTTTCCATGGCACGCCTTTGTGCGGCCCTCGTCCTCGCGGCGCTGCCCGCCACGGCAGCGCACGCAGCCGCGCCGACGGTCGAGGATTTCTTCCGCCAGCCGCAGTTCGGGGGCGCGCGGCTGTCCCCCAGCGGGCGGTACCTCGCGGTCACTGCGCCGGTGGGCGAGCATCGCGGCGTCGCGGTCATCGATCTCGATCATCGCAACGACGTCGTGCGCATGAAGTCGCCGGGGGACGGCGACGTCCTGGACGTGGCGTGGCAGACCGACAAGCGCCTGATCGTCAGCATCGGCGACCTGCAGGAACTCGCCGGCGAGCCGCCCCGGCAATCGGGGATCGTCGCGGTCGATCGCGACGGCAACGACCCGCGCATCATCGCGGGAAGCACGAGCATCGTGAGCGAACCCGAGGTCGTCGGCAGCAGGACCTTCCACCGCCCGTGGGGCCTGCGGGTGCAGAGGATCATCGTCGGCACCGACGAGGTCCTGCTCACCGCACGCGAGCGCAACGTGAACAGCGAGGATCTCTACCGCTACGACACGGTGACGGGCGCGAAGACCCTGCTGTCGTTGGACTCTCCGGGAAACGTCAGCCGCTGGGTCGTCGATTTCGGCGGCATTCCGCGGGCCGCGGTCTGCGACGACGTCGTGCACGATCGGTCCGCGTGGTACGTGCGCAAGGGCGCGCAGGATCCCTGGGTCGAGGTCGAGCACGCGAAGCTCGGCCGCCTGGACTCGGCGCCGATGGAGTTCAGCCCCGACGGCAGGATCCTCTTCGTCTCGGCGCGCCGGGGCGGCGCCGACCGCGCGGCGATCTACGAATACCACGTCGACACGGCGAGCTGGGGCAAGGCGGTCATCGACCACCCCGAGCGCGACGTCGACCGGAGCAACGCGGCATTCGTGGCCGACTACAACGCCCGCAAGCTGCTCGGCCTGCGCTACACCAGCGACCGGCCGTCGACGGCGTGGTTCGATGCGCAGTGGGCCGGTGTCCAGAAGAGCGTCGATGCGGCGTTGCCGGACACCATCAACGTCATCGCCCGCAGCGAGCACGGCAATCGCTGGATCGTCGTCGCCCATTCGGACCGCGACCCGGGCGAGGCCTACCTGCTCGACGGCAAGACGATGCGGATGGAAAAGCTCTTCGCCTACGAGCCGTGGATCGATCCTGTGGCCATGGCGCCGACGAGATGGGTCCGCTATCAGGCGCGCGACGGCATGACCATCCCGGCGCTGCTGACGGTCCCGCTGGAGGCCAAGGGCAAGCCGGTGCCGCTCGTCGTCGACATTCACGGCGGTCCGGTCGTTCCGGCGGAAGAGTGGGGTTACCGGGCGGACGTGCAGTTCTTCGCCTCGCGCGGCTACGCGGTGCTGCAGCCGCAGTACCGCGGGACCGAGGGATTCGGATGGAAGCACGAGTCATCCGGCTTCCGCAGGTGGGGCGACGAGATGCAGGACGACCTCGAGGACGGCGTGAAGTGGGCTCAGGCGCAGGGCATCGCCGATCGGTCGCGGGTCTGTTTCTTCGGTGGAAGCTACGGCGGGTACGCGGCGCTGTGGGGCGCGATCAAGGACGCGAAGATGATCAAGTGCGCGGTGTCGCTCGCCGGCGTGACCTCGATCGAATACATGTTCGACAACGCGCAGACTGACATGTCGACGCTCGCCGAGTACTCGAGCCTGCTCGCGTGGGAAGTCGGCGACCCGAAGACCGATCGTGCGCGGTTTCGGCGGGTGAGTCCCCTCGACAACGCCGACAAGGTCGGCGTGCCGATTCTCCTTGCCCATGGCGCCAGCGATCGCCGTGTCCCCATCGTGCACAGCAACGATTTCCGCGCCGCGCTGGACAAGTACCACAAGCCCTACGAATGGGCCGTCTATGCCGACGAGGGGCACGGGTTGAGCCGCGACGCCGATCGCTTCGATTTCTTCCATCGCGTGGAGCGCTTCCTGGCGAAATATCTTGCGTCCCCGGACACGGTGGCTGTGGGCGCGCATTGAAGCTGGCGGCGCGAAGGGTCGAGTGGCGGGTATTCGGCAAATGATCGTTGTCTCGATCGCAGCGGCAGCGGCGCTGGGAGTGGCCGCGCCCGCCGATGCGCAGCAGGCGCGCCTGATCGTCAAGCTCCGGGAGGGTGCTGCCAAGTCGGCGCTCACCGGCGCCGCGCGCATCGAGAAGCTCGGCGCGGCGACCGGCTTGCCGATGCGCGAGCTGCGCGCCATGGCGCTGGGAGCGCAGGTGGTGAGGGTCGACGGCGTTCCGGATGCCGCCGCGGCCGAACGCATCGCCGCGCAGATCGCGCGCAATCCCGACGTGGAATTCGCGCAGGTCGATCATCTGCGCCACCCGATGCTGACGTACCCGGTCGATGACGAATTCATCGCATCGCAGACCTACCTCGGCGACAGCCCCACCGCGATCAACGCCTTCGACGCCTGGACGCTCACGCACGGTTCGCCCGCGACGGTGGTCGCGGTGCTCGACACCGGCTACCGGCCGCACGCCGGAATGACGGGGCGCTTCCTTCCCGGCTACGACATGGTCTCCGATGTCGACGTGGCCAACGACGGCGACGGCCGCGACCCCGATGCGACCGATCCGGGCGACTGGCTGACCGGCGCCATGCAGACCGGCGCGTTCGCCGATTGCGCGGTGAGCTCGAGCTCGTGGCACGGCACCAGCGTCGCGGGCGTCATCGCCGCCAACACCAACGACGGGTTGTGGACCGCGGGCATCGACTGGAACGCGAAGATCCTGCCGGTGCGGGTGCTGGGCCGCTGCGGCGGCTACGATTCCGACATCGTCGACGGCATCGCCTGGGCCGCGGGCCTTGCGGTGCCCGGGGTGCCGGCGAATCCGACACCGGCTTCGGTCATCAACCTGAGCCTCGGCGGCAAGGGGAGCTGCGCGCCGGTCTATCCGCCGGTCATCGCCGCCGCCTATGCGCACGGCGTGACGCGCGCGATCGTCGTGGCCGCCGGAAATGCCAGTGCCGACGTCGCGAACGATTCGCCGGCGAGCTGTCCGGGCGTGATCGCCGTCGCCTCGACCGCGCCGACCGGCAAGCTCGCCTCCTACAGCAACTACGGTGCCGGCATCACGCTGTCCGCGCCGGGCGGGACGCCCTACCTCTATCGCCAGCAGGACGGCATCATGGTGCTGTCGAACAGCGGCACGACGGTGCCGGCGGCGGATTCGTTCGCGTTCGAGGGCGGCACCAGTTTCGCCGCGCCGATGGTCTCGGGGACGATCTCGCTGATGCTGTCGGCGAATCCCGCGCTCACCGCCGACCAGGTCGTGTCGGTCCTCGTCTCGACGGCTTCGCCGTTCGTCGCGACCTCCGACTGCACGACCCAGCGATGCGGCGCCGGCATCGTCGATGCGGGCGCGGCGGTGCGCGCCGCAGCGGCGCTTCAGCCCGCTGCGCCGAACTACGAGGGACTGTGGTGGGCGGCGCCGGCGGGCAGCGAATCGGGGTGGGGGATCAACTTCGCCCACCAGGGCGACGTGATCTTCGCCACCTGGTTCACCTACGACGCGACCGGCAAGGCGTGGTGGCTGTCGATGACGGCGCTGAAGACGGCGC
>JBLMVY010000360.1:0-7162 GCA_050256935.1 Candidatus Levyibacteriota bacterium
GACAAGGCGCTGCCGCTCACCGCGCATCGCCTGCGCGACGCCGGTCCCGGCCTGGACACCGAGGACATTCCCGCGCTGAGCCTCAAGGCGCGGGACCGGGTGCTGGTGCGACCCGGCGAGAGCTTCCCCGCCGACGGCAGGCTCGTCCAGGGCGACACCGAATGCGACGAGTCCCTGCTGACCGGCGAGAGCACGCCGGTGCGCAAGCGCAGCGGCGACGCCGTCACCGGCGGCGCGTTCAACCGCCTGAGCCCGGTCGTCGTCGAGGTCGAGCGCGTCGGCGACGACACCTGCGTATCGGGCATCCGCAGGCTGGTCGAGAGCGCCAGCATGCGGCGTCCCGAGGTCGGCGCCCTCGCCGACCGGCTGGCCGGCGGCCTGGTCGCGGTCGTGCTGCTGGTCGCGGCGGCGAGCGCGCTCGCGTGGATGCACCTCGACCCGTCGCGGGCCCTGTGGGTCGCCGTCGCCGTGCTGGTGGTGAGCTGCCCCTGCGCGCTGTCGCTCGCCACCCCCGCGGTGATGACCGTCGCCGTGGGCCTGCTGTCGCGACGCGGTGTCATCGTCGTGCGCGGCCATGCGATCGACGCGCTTGCCGCGGTGACGCACGTCGTGTTCGACAAGACGGGCACGCTGACCGAGGGCCGCCTGCGTCTCACGCAGATCCGGCCGCAACCGGGAATCCCGCGGGACGACGCCCTCGCGCTCGCCGCCGCCCTCGAACATTCGTCGGAGCATCCGATCGCCAGGGCGCTCCTCGACGCCGCCCCGGCGCCGGGCGTTCGCAGCGCGACGGACCTGCGCAACCTGCCGGGCGCAGGCCTGGAAGGGCGCATCGACGCCCTGCGCTACCGGCTCGGAACGCCGGCCTTCGTCGGCGCGCTCGCCGGCTCCGCCCCCGACGCGGAGCCGCCGGCAGGCGGCGCCACCCGGGTCTGGCTCGGCCGCGAGGGGGCGTGGATCGCGTCTTTCGACCTCGTTGACGCCCTGCGGCCGGAGGCAGGGACCGTCGTCGGGCGGCTGCGCGCGGCGGGCAAACGCGTGCTGATCTGGAGCGGCGATGCCGAAGGCACGGTGGGCGCGGTGGCAGCGAGCCTGGGCGCCGACGACTTCGAAGCGGGTCTGCTGCCCCAGGACAAGCACACGCGCATGGTCGCATTGCAGCGCGCCGGCGCGGTCGTCGCAATGGTCGGCGACGGCATCAACGACGCACCGGTGCTGGCGCAGGCCCAGCTCTCGATCGCCATGGGCAGCGGCGCATTGCTCTCCCAGGCCACCGCCGACATCGTCCTGCTGTCGGGGCGCCTGCACGGCCTCCTCGACGCGTTCGCGATCGCGCGCCGCGCCCGCGGCATCGTCCGCGAGAACCTCGCCTGGGCGCTGGCCTACAACGCGATCGCGCTGCCGCTCGCGGCCGCGGGCCTGGTCACGCCCTGGCTTGCCGGCCTCGGCATGGGGGCGAGCTCGCTGCTGGTCGTGCTCAACGCCCTGCGGCTCGGTCGCGCGCGGGCCGACCGGCGGGGCAAGGCGCCGGCCGGGGCTGGCGAACCGGAGCTGCGCCGCGCCCTTCGGGCGCCGTCGGGCGTGCAACCGTAATGGACATCCTCTATCTTCTGATCCCGCTGTCGCTGGTGCTGGTGTTCCTCATCGGGGGCGTGTTCTGGTGGGCCCTGCGCAGCGGGATGTTCGACGATCTGGAGGGCCCGGCGTGGCGGATCCTCCAGGACGACGACACGCCTGCGGATCGGGAAGCGCAGGAACCGCGGCGCACGGCGGGTACGCATCGGGAAGGTTCCGCCTCATGACCACCCCCGGGCGCCGCAAGGCATTCGCGGTGCCGGATTGACAAAAATCAAGCGTCCGAATCCGGTTCATTCATAGACTTGCAGGTGGGCCGACGCGCGGGGCCATCCATTACCGACCGCGCATCACCCCGCCAGGCGTATCGACCAGGGAGAGAACATGTCTGCACAGGCCGCGACCGCTACGGTCCCGATGAGCGCTGCCGCCGAAGAGGGGACGTACAACTACAAGGTCGTCCGGCAATTCGCCATCATGACCGTCGTCTGGGGGATCGTCGGGATGCTGGTCGGCGTGATCATCGCCACGCAGCTGATGTTCCCCGACATGACCTACGGCATTCCCTGGCTGTCCTACGGCCGCCTGCGCCCGCTGCACACCAATGCGGTGGTCTTCGCCTTCGGCGGCTCGGCGCTGTTCGCCACCAGCTACTACGTCGTCCAGCGGACCTGCCACACCCGCCTGTTCTCCGACGGCCTGGCGGCGTTCACGTTCTGGGGCTGGCAGGTGGTGATCGTCGCCGCGGCGATCACGCTCCCCCTGGGGTACACGACCTCCCACGAATACGCCGAGCTCGAGTGGCCGATCGACGTCCTGATCGCCGTCGTGTGGATCTCCTATGCGATCGTGTTCTTCGGAACGATCGCCAAGCGCAAGGTGCCGCACATCTACGTCGCCAACTGGTTCTTCGGCGCCTTCATCCTGACCGTCGCGCTGCTGCACATCGTCAACAGCGCCGAGATCCCGGTCACCTTCTGGAAGTCCTACTACGTCTATTCGGGCGCCGAGGACGCGATGGTGCAGTGGTGGTACGGGCACAACGCGGTGGGCTTCTTCCTGACCGCGGGTTTCCTCGGGATCATGTATTACTTCGTCCCCAAGCAGGCGGGCCGCCCGGTCTACAGCTACCGGCTGTCGGTCGTGCACTTCTGGGCGCTGATCTTCACCTACATGTGGGCGGGTCCGCATCACCTGCACTACACGGCGCTTCCCGACTGGACGCAGTCCATCGGGATGGTGTTCTCGCTGATCCTGCTCGCGCCGTCGTGGGGCGGGATGATCAACGGGATCATGACGCTGTCGGGGGCATGGCACAAGCTGCGCACCGACCCGATCCTCAAGTTCCTGATCACCTCGCTGTCGTTCTACGGCATGTCGACCTTCGAGGGGCCGATGATGTCGATCAAGACGGTGAACTCCCTGTCCCATTACACCGACTGGACGATCGGACACGTCCACTCGGGCGCGCTGGGCTGGGTCGCGATGATCTCGATCGGAAGCCTCTACTACATGATCCCGCGGCTGTTCGGCCGGACCGAGATGTACAGCGTCAAGCTGATCACCACGCATTTCTGGGTCGCGACCATCGGCGTCGTCCTCTACATCGCGTCGATGTGGATCGCCGGCGTGATGCAGGGCCTGATGTGGCGCGCGGTGAACCCCGACGGCACGCTGACCTACACGTTCGTCGAGAGCGTCAAGTCCACCTTCCCGTTCTACGGCATCAGGCTGCTGGGCGGGGTGATGTTCCTGTCCGGCATGCTGATCATGGCCTGGAACGTCTGGAAGACGGTGCGCGGCGCCAAGCCTTTCGACGCCCCGGTGCTCGCACCGGTGGTTGCGCACGCCTGACCCCCAACTCCCGGCCTCCGAACCCATCATGGCTACGCAAAGCGCCTCCGGACACGAGTTCATCGAGAAGAACCTGACGTTGATGGTCGTCCTGATCATCCTCGTCGTCAGCGTCGGCGGGCTGGTCGAGATCGTGCCCCTGTTCTTCCAGCGCTCGACCACCCAGCCCGTCACCGGGCTCAAGCCCTACACGCCGCTGCAGCTGACCGGCCGCGACATCTACATCCGCGAGGGCTGCAACAACTGCCACAGCCAGATGATCCGGCCGTTCCGCGCCGAGACCGAGCGTTACGGCCACTACTCGGTGGCGGGGGAGTTCGTCTACGACCACCCGTTCCTGTGGGGCAGCAAGCGCACCGGCCCGGATCTCGCGCGGGTCGGCGGTCGCTACAGCGACGAATGGCATCGCCAGCACCTGAACGAGCCGCGTGACGTGGTTCCGGAATCCAACATGCCCGGATACCCGTGGCTCGCGCAGAACCCCGCCGACGCCGATTCGATCCAGGCGAAGATGCGCGCCCTGCGCAAGGTCGGCGTTCCCTACACCGACGAGGAAATCGCCAAGGCGCCGGAGGAGCTCAAGGGCAAGACCGAGGTCGACGCGCTGATCGCCTACCTGCAGAGCCTCGGCACTGCGCTGAAGGGAGTCCGGTGAGATGAGTCCCGTGATCGCAATCCATTCCGTCCTGACGGTGGTCTCGTTCCTGGTGTTCCTGGGCATCGTGTGGTGGGCCTATGGCGGCAAGCGCAAGGCCCGGTTCGAATCGACGGCACTGAGCGTCCTCCAGGACGAGGACGACCCGGCATCGCCGGAGCCGAAAGGGAGATCGGCGTGAGCGACTTCATCAGCGGGTTCTGGAGCGTCTACATCACCGTCATCACGCTGGCCAGCATCCTCGCCTGCGGGCTGCTGCTGTACCGGCTGTCGACCAAGCGCCTGCCCTCGGGACAGAAGGCCGGCGTCATGGGCCACGTCTGGGACGAGAACCTCGAGGAGTACAACAATCCGCTCCCGCGCTGGTGGATGTGGCTGTTCTACATCACCATCGTGTTCGCGCTGGTCTACCTGCTTCTCTACCCGGGCCTCGGCAGCTTCCCCGGCCTGCTCAAGTGGACCTCGCACTCCCAGTACGACGCGGAGCAGGCGAAGGCGAACGCGACCTACGAGCCGATATTCGCGCGCTACGCGGCGATGCCGATCCCCGCGGTCGCCGCCGACCCGCAGGCGCGGGAGATCGGGCAGCGCCTGTTCCTCAACTACTGCGCCCAGTGCCATGCCTCCGATGCGCGCGGCGGGAACGGCTTCCCGAACCTGACCGACAACGACTGGCTCTACGGCGGCGAACCCGACACCATCGTCGCGACGATCACCAACGGCCGCAACGGCGTGATGCCGGCGTGGGAAGGCGTCGTCGGCGACGAAGGCGTCAAGAACCTCGCCAACTACGTGAAATCGCTGGGGGGCACGCCTTTCGATTCCGTGCGCGCGGCGCAGGGCAAGACGCTCTTCCAGACCAATTGCGTCGCCTGTCACGGCGCCGACGGCAAGGGCAACCAGGCGATCGGCGCGCCGAACCTGACCGACGCCATCTGGCTCTACGGCGGCAGCGAGACCACGCTGATCCGCACCATCAGCAAGGGGCGCAGCGGCGTGATGCCGGCCTGGGGCACGTTCCTCGGTCCGCAGAAGATCCACATCGTCGCCGCGTACGTGTACAGTCTGTCGCACCCGACGGGCAAGTGACGCCGGGGCCTGCGCAAGGACTGCACCACGATGACGACTCGACCCTGACGGCCGGATGGACACCCCGGTAAAGTCGACCCCCAGCGGAACGCCCCCCGAGGTCACCGAACAGGCGCTCTACGAGGTCCGGAAGAAGATCTATCCGCGCGCCGTGCACGGCCGGTTCGCGGTGTGGCGGTGGACGTTCGTCTTCCTGACCCAGCTCGTCTTCTACGGCACGCCGTGGCTGGTCTGGAACGACCGCCAGGCGGTGCTGTTCGACCTCGTCTCGCGCAAGTTCTACATCTTCGGGCTGGTCTTCTGGCCGCAGGACATCGTCTACCTGACGGTCCTGCTGATCATCTGCGCCTACTCGCTGTTCCTGTTCACCGCGGTCGCCGGCCGCCTGTGGTGCGGCTTCGCCTGCCCGCAGACGGTCTACACCGAGATCTTCATGTGGATCGAGCGCCGCGTCGAAGGCGACCGCCTCGCGCGGATGAAGCTCGACAAGGCGCCGATGTCGGGGCGCAAGTTCGGGCTCAAGGCCACGAAGCACGCGCTTTGGATCGCCCTGGCACTGTGGACCGGGTTCACCTTCGTCGGCTACTTCACGCCGATCCACGTGCTCTGGAACGAGGTGATGGCGCTGCACACCGGGCCATGGGAGACCTTCTGGGTGCTGTTCTACGCCTTCGCGACCTACGGCAACGCCGGCTGGATGCGCGAACAGGTGTGCAAGTACATGTGTCCCTACGCACGCTTCCAGAGCGTGATGTTCGACCCGGACACCCTGATCATCACCTACGACCCGGAACGCGGCGAGCCGCGGGGCTCGCGCGGCAAGAGCGTCGACTACAAGGCCAAAGGACTCGGCGACTGCGTCGATTGCGGCATCTGCGTCCAGGTGTGCCCGACCGGCATCGACATCCGCCAGGGCCTGCAGTACGAGTGCATCGGCTGCGCGGCCTGCATCGACGGCTGCAACCAGGTGATGGACAAGATGGGTTACCCGAAAGGGCTGATCCGCTACTCCACCGAGAAGGCGATGCAGGGGCACTACAGCACCGACCGGATCCTGAAGCGCGTCTTCCGGCCGCGGGTGCTGATCTACACGGCCATCCTGTGGCTGATCATCATCGCGGCCGCCACGACGCTCTACGGACGGGTGCCGCTCAAGGTCGACGTCATCCGGGATCGTGGCAACGTCATGCACGGCTCGGACGAACCGGAGGTCGAGAACGTCTATCGCCTGCAGATCATGAACACGGAGGAGTTCCCGCGCGACGTACGCATCACGGTGGACGGCGCCGAGGGCATCAAGCTCGAGATCGAGCACCAGCCCATCCGCGTGGCCGCCACCTCCTCGCGCGTCGTCGCGGTACGGGTCGAGGCGCCGCGCGCATCGCTCAAGCCGGGCTCGAACCGCATCCACTTCACCATCCAGGCCGCCGACCCGACGCACCCGGACGCGGCACCGCTGACCGTCGTCGAGAAGGCGGCGCTGGTGATCCCGTGACAACCAAGCCTTCGCCATGAACGAGTCGCTGCACACGCCGCCGGCCCCCTGGTACAAGGAGCCCTGGCCCTGGATCCTGATCGCGCTGCCCGGCAGCGTCGTCGTGGCGAGCTTCGTGACACTCTACCTCGCGGTGACGCACGCCGACGCGCTGGTCGTCGACAATTACTACAAGGAAGGCCTGGCGATCAACCGCGTGCTGGCGCACGACCGCCTGGCATTCCAGCGCGGTTACCGCGCGGACGTGATGTTCAGCCAGGACCGTACAATGGTGAGGATCCGCCTCACCGGCGAGCCGCTTCCCTCCGGGCTGCGCCTGCGCTTCATTCACCCGACCATCGGCGGGCTCGACGAACTCGTGCTCGCGCGGGAGATCCAGCCCGGGCTCTACGAAGGCACGCTGCGGCTCGCATCGGCGGAGCGCTGGGACATCGACCTCGAGGATGCGGCGCAGACCTGGCGCATCACCGGCGACTGGTATCCGCGCGACGATC
>JBLMVY010000361.1:0-2588 GCA_050256935.1 Candidatus Levyibacteriota bacterium
ATCCGACGGAATGTCGGTCTTCCTCGTCGACCTCCGCGAGGCGATCGGGAACGGTCTCGACGTGCGGCCGATCGCGAACATGGTCAATCACGAGACCAACGAGCTGTTCTTCGACAACCTGGAGATCCCCGCGGAGAACCTGATCGGCGACGAAGGGAGCGGCTTCCGCTACATCCTCGACGGTCTCAACGCCGAGCGCACGCTCATCGCCGCCGAGTGCATCGGCGACGGCTACTGGTTCATCGACAAGGTCGTGAGATACGCAGGCGAGCGGGTCGTCTTCGGTCGCCCGATCGGCCAGAACCAGGGCGTGCAGTTCCCGATCGCGCGCGCATACGTCGACATCGAGGCCGCCAACCTGATGCGCTACCGCGCCTGCGAGCTGTTCGACGCCCGTCAGCCCTGCGGCGCCGAAGCGAACATGGCCAAGCTGCTGGCCGCGGACGCGTCCTGGGCGGCGGCCAATGCCTGCCTGCAGTTCCACGGCGGCTTCGGCTTCGCGAGCGAGTACGACATCGAGCGCAAGTTTCGCGAGACGCGGCTCTACCAGGTCGCGCCCGTCTCGACGAACATGATCCTGGCCTACATCGGGGAGCACGTCCTCGGGCTGCCGCGCTCGTACTGACCGGGGCGGTGCCGATGCGCAGGCGCAGGCGGTGACGGATTCAGGGCTGCCAGAGGGCGACGGTCGCGACGTAGTCGGCAGGCACCGCGGCCGGACACAGCATCCAGCGCGATGGCTCGTAGGGAGCCGGCCCCGCGCACAGCCGGGGATCGTCGTCGAGCGCGACATCCAGCGACCCGAACGGGGCGGAGAGGGCGTCGCCGGTGGCCTTGCTCATCGCCTCCTTGCAGGTCCACAGGCGCAGCACGCGCCTTCGCGCCGAATCCGCGTCGAGACCGGCGAGCGCCGCGCGCTCGGCGCCGGTGAGGAACTTGCGCGAGATCCCGGGCACATTGATCACGCGGTCGAGGCGCTCGACGTCGACCCCGATGCGGGAGCCTCGGGTCGTCCCGATCAGCGCCACCCCTGCGGTATGCGAGACGTTGAAATCGAGCCCGGCATCGATGCCGAGCTGCGGCCTACCGCGCACGCCCCGCACGATCGGCACGTCCTTCGGGGCCATCGCGAGCAGTGCGCCGAGGATGCCCCGCAGCGACGCGCGCCCGACGACATAGCGCTCGCGCAGCGCGGTCGAGCCGAAGCGGTCGGCGCGGTCGACCTCGGCGGTCGACAGCCTGGCTTCCAGCACCGGCATCCGTGCCGGATCAGCGGTGAGCGGGCACCACCACAGGTCGACGCCGGCCGCAGGCGCCGCCAGGGGCGCCACCGCGTCGTCGGGATCGTCCCAATTGCCGGCCACGGGTTTGTCCATCGAGCTCGAATTAGAATAGGGCCCGACCAATCGCGCCCGCTGCATTGCGGGCGCAGTCGCATCGGCCTGCCGAAAACTCCATGCGTCTGGTACTGAAGTTTCTCACGCGCCTGCCGCTCCCGGTGCTCTACGCACTGGGGAGCTTTGCCTATTTCCTGACCTTCCACGTGCTGCGCTGGCATCGCGAGCTCGCGGCGCGCAACCTCGCCAGTTCCTTTCCCGAGAAGTCCGACGCCGAGCGCGCGCAGATCCTGCGCCAGTCCTACGTCAATCTCGGGCAAACGCTCGCCGAGACTTTCTGGGGATTCGGCGCCAGCGCCGAGGAGTTGACCGCCCGGGTGACCATCGAGAACCGCGACCTGATCGAGCGCTTCGTCGCGGAGCGGCGGCCGGTGTTGCTGATGGCAGCCCACGTGTGCAACTGGGAATGGCTGCTGCCGGCCGCAGGCGCGCAGTTCTCGATTCCGATCGACGCGGTGTACAAGCCCCTGCGCGTCGCGAGTCTCGACGAGTTCATCCGGAGCACGCGCAGCCGGTTCGGCGGCAAGCCGATCCCCATCCAGTCTTTCCTTTTCGAGCTGATGCGGCGTGCCGGCGAGCCGCGCGCCTACGCGATGGTCGCCGATCAGACGCCGCCGCGCAGCATGGACAAGCACTGGACCCGGTTTCTCAATCGCGACACGGCGTTCTTCGTTGGCGCCGACAAGATCGCCAAGTTTCTCGACGCGCCGGTCCTGTACGTCGCCATGCGGCGCGTGCGCAAGGGACACTATGTCGTGCGCCTGCACGTGCTGTCGGAGCCGCCGTACGAGCACGGCGACGATCTGCAGATCGTCGAGCGCTACGCGCGCCGGCTGGAGTCGGAGATCCGCTCCAGTCCGCCTGACTGGCTGTGGGTGCACAACAAATGGAAGTATCCGAAGCCAGTCGAGGCGCCGCCGGCCGCGTGACTATCCGAATCGCCCACGATCGGATGCGACAGGGGTGTTGCATTCCGGTCGGCGATTCCCTATAATTTCGCCTCTCTGCTGCAACGCCTCCCGATGCAAGCGCTCGACAAGGGGGACGGCCGCTCCAAGCGATTCGAACGGAGTGGCGAACGGCGCGACGAAAATGCGCGGTTCTGCAGCCTGCTCTTTAACAATTTGCAATCGATAGGTGTGGGTGCTGGAGCGGGGCTCTGGTGTCTGCGGTGTCCGGTGCGCGAGTGCC
>JBLMVY010000362.1:0-13604 GCA_050256935.1 Candidatus Levyibacteriota bacterium
TGGCGACGATCCACGCAAGACCGGAGGCCTGCACGTAGGCGAGCGCCAGCGCGGCGACCAAGGCAACGGCAATGAGCAGGGCGATCATCGGTGGCTCCAGGTCCTGGCGGCTGCGGCTTTCATCTTCGGCTCCGGGTCGTGGCGAGCGTGGTGGTCAGGCGCTCGTCCCGAGCTCGCCGTCGAGCTCCCGCGTGACGGCGGACAGGTCGGGCAGCGGGGCCTCGAGCCCCGCGAGCAGGAAGGGGGCGAGGCGGCGCAACAGGATTTCGTCGTTGGTCGATTCGTGCGGATTGAGCTCGGCGATCAGCTTGAGCGCATCGGTGCCCGCCAGGGTGTAGGACAGCGCACCCATGATGAAGTGCAGGCGCCACGACAGCTCCTTGCGCGGCAGATGCGGCAGGGCGCGCGCGAAGGCCGTCTTGAAGCGGGCGATCATCACCGCGTACTGCTCCGACAGGAAGCGGCGGATGAAGGGCGCCGGGTCGGCGTAGGCGCGACCGAGCAGGCGCAGGAAATCCTTGCCTCCGCGCTCGGGGTCGCGGGCGAGCTTCAGCGCCGGGATCAGCAGCGCCATCAGGATGCGCTCGCAGGACAGCGGCGCCGGGCCGGCCTGCGCCTCGAGGCGCGTCAGCAGCTCGAGGCGCGCCTGGTTCATCGGGTCGAGGCGGCGCGTCAGCACCGCCTGGAACAGCTCTTCCTTGCTGCCGAAGTGGTAATTGACCGCAGCGAGGTTCACCTCGGCGGCCGCGGTGATCGAGCGCAGGCTCGTCGCCTCGAAGCCATGCTCCATGAACAAGGCCTCGGCGGCGTCGAGAATGCGCGCCTTGGTGGTCACCGGGTCGCGCGGCGGCTTCAGGGGGATGACCGGGGCTTGGGTCGGCATCGGCAGGCGAAAGGTTCTGGCGGCAACGACGGATTCGATCGAGACACATTCAAACGTTCGTTTGAAGCCTACGTTCGTTTCCCTGCGGTGTCAACTACGTCAAAACCACGTCAACCGCGACGACCGCGCGCGGGCAAGGCGGGCCGTCACCGGCATCGCGGCCCGGCCCTATACTGTCCGGCGAGGAGACTGCGGCAATGGCATCGATATCGATCGCAAAGCAGCACGCGCTGACGCATCGCAAGGCGAAGGAGGCGGCGGAGGAGCTCGCCCAGGACCTGAAGGAGCGCTTCGACCTCGCCTACGAATGGGAAGGTGACCACGTCGTCTTCGAGCGCCCGGGCGTGGCCGGGCGCATGCAGGTCAGCGCCACCCACATCCGCCTCGAAGTGAAGCTGGGCCTGCTCCTGACGCCACTCAAGCCGACGATCGAGCGCGAAATCCACACCCAGCTCGACAAGCTGTCCGGCAAGCGGAGCGCCTGAGCGCCCGGTCAGCCGCGGCGCTGCGTCTGCCGCCCCGCCGACCGGGGAAATCCCGCCCTCCGCCGGCAAGCGCCGGGGTCGGGCCCAGGGTTCAGGCCAGCGGGTCGGGGAACGGCGCGTTCGAGCCGGCGACGATCGCGTCGTGGATCGCGCGCTCGCGAGTCTCGATGGTCGCCAGGAATTCGACGGCCCCATCCATGCGCGCGAATGCGGCGAATCCGCGCTCCAGGAAGTTCTGCAGCGCCCCGAGGCCGGCCGCCTGCGCGGGCTTGCGCATCAGCTTGAGCGCCCCGCGCAGCATCGGCATCTGGACATAGCGATCGAGTGCGATGCCGACGTCGCCGACGAGGCGGATCTGGGATGTGCGCCGATCGTACTGTCCCATCCGGCGGTAGGCCGCGCAGTAATCGGCCACCGAAAAACCCGCATCGCGCGCGACCAGCGCATCGACCAGCGCGCGGTCGAGGTCCTGGGAAAGGGCGTTCAACTCGACCGCGGTCGCAACCGTCGCGGTGACCTTCGCGGGCAGCAGGCGCTTGAACAGCGGGACCACCCGCGCCAGGTCGGCGTCACGCTGCGCGAAATCGGCGCCGCCGTAGAGATCGGTCTCGAAGAACTCGATCGCGGCCTGGTATCGCGGCTGCGCCTCGAGATCCTGGTAGCTGCAACGCAGCCGGCGCGCCTGCCAGTCGCAGATCCGCGTCAGCGCAGCGGCGAGGTCGGGTCGCGCCGCGCGCTCGGCGTGGTGCCGCTGCACGCGCTCGAGCGCGGTGAGCAATGCGTGAACCGCGTCGTGGCTGGCGGTGTCGGTCATCGTCGGATACTGCGTGTCCTGTGCAGCAGCCCGCCGCAGTCTACCGCGACACCGGCATCCGACGGGCGCGGCATTAGATTGATTGCTCTACCGGCCGCGGACTATCGTCGCCGCTGTGGCGGTCCGCGCCGGCGACGTCGGCAATCGCCTGCAGCGGGCGCGGCGCATTCGGCTTCGCGCAGCAAGCCTCGCTTCTCGAACTTCAGACCCGTGAATCCATCCCGTCGACGCGTCCTCTTTGCCGGAACCGCCGGTGCGCTCGCGTTCGCGATCGCGCGCCTGCTCCAGCCCACGCCCGCCCGCCGGGGCGCCGGCGCGCTGGGCCCGGAGGGCGTCGAGGTGATGCGGGCGCTGATCCCGGCGCTGCTTGCAGGCGCCCTTCCGGCGTCGGGAGCCGCGCGCGACGACGCCATTGCGCAGACGATCGACGGCATCGGCCAGGCGATGACCGGACTCGCGCCGATCGCCCGCGAAGAGCTCGCGTCGCTGTTCGCGCTGCTCGATTTCGCGCCTTCGCGCATCGCCCTTGCCGGCATCGGCGCTCCCTGGCGCGAGATCGGCGTCGCCGACGCCGACGCATTTCTCGACCGCCTGCGATCCAGCCGCTGGACCCAGAAGCGCGCGGCCTACGATGCCCTGCACCAGATCACTCTGGCGGCCTGGTATGCGAATCCGCGGTCGTGGCCGGCCATCGGCTACCCGGGGCCGCCGCGCCTGTCATGACGACGCCCGACGCCGCCCCGCCGGCAGTCGCCCTGCGCGAGCAACCGGCGACGCCGATCGTCGACCCGATCCGCGCCGGCCTGCGCGACGGATGGAAGGTCGTCGACGCCACGGCCCTCGACGGCGACCTGACGATCGAGGCCGATGTCGCGATCGTCGGCACGGGGGCGGGCGGCGGCATCGCCGCCGAGATTCTCTGCGACGCGGGACTTTCGATCGTCATGATCGAGGAAGGGCCGCTCCGGTCGTCCGACGATTTCCACATGCTGGAAAGCGAGGCTTACCGCGACCTGTACCAGGAGTCGGCGGCGCGCAAGACCGCCGACAAGGCAATCAACATCCTTCAGGGACGCTGCGTCGGCGGCGGCACGACCGTCAACTGGACGAGTTCCTTCCGCACCCCCGAACCCACGCTCGCACACTGGGCTTCGAATTTCGGAATCGGGGGCTTCGGGCCCAGCGACCTCGCGCCCTGGTTCGAGCGCGTCGAGCAGCGGCTCGGGATCGCCCCGTGGACGGTCCCGCCCAACGCCAACAACGCCGCGCTCGCGACGGGCGCCGAGAAGCTCGGGCTGCACTGGGGCACGATACGCCGCAACGTCAGGGGCTGCTGGAACCTCGGCTATTGCGGCGTCGGCTGCCCGACGAACGCCAAGCAGTCGATGCTGGTGACGACCATTCCGCATACGCTGTCGCGCGGCGCGACACTGGTGGTGCGCGCGCGCGCCGAGCGCCTGGTCATCCGGGGCGAGCGCGTCACGGAGCTCGCATGCCGGGCGATGGACGCAACCGGCACGACACCCACCGGCCGCCGCGTGACCGTGCATGCGCGCGACTACGTGAGTGCCGCCGGCGCGATCAACACCCCCGCACTGCTCCTGCGCAGCCGCGCGCCCGATCCCTACGGCATCCTCGGCCTGCGCAGCTTCCTGCACCCGACCGTCGTGTCCGCCGCGCTGATGCCGCAGCCCGTCGACGGTTTTCGCGGGGCACCGCAGTCGATCTTCTCCGACCAGTTCGTCCACACGGCCGATCCCGCGGGTCCGATGGGCTTCAAGCTCGAGGCGCCACCGGTGCACCCGGTACTCGCCGCGATCACGCTGCCCGGCCACGGGGCGCAGCACGCGGCCTGGATGAAGCGGCTGCCGCACATGCAGGTGCTCCTCGCGCTGCTGCGCGACGGCTTCCACCCCGACGCCATCGGCGGGCGCGTGCGCCTCGCCGGCGACGGCACGCCGATCCTCGACTACCCGCTGACCCCGTACATCTTCGATGGCGTCCGGCGCGCCTTCGCGGCCATGGCCGATATCCAGTTCGCGGCGGGCGCGACGGCGGTGATGCCGGTGCACGGCGACGGCCGCAGCTACGGCACCGCCGCCGCTGCCAGGGCGGCAATCGGGGCGTTCGACCTGCGCCCGCGCGCGACGACGATCGTGTCGGCGCATGTCATGGGCGGTGCGCCGCTCGGTCCCGACCCGCGGCGCGCCGTCGTCGACCCCAGCGGTCGCCACCATCAGCTCGCCAATCTCCACGTCTTCGACGGATCGCTGTTTCCGACTTCGATCGGCGCGAATCCGCAACTGTCCATCTACGCCATGGCGGCCAGGCTCGCGACCGCGCTCGCGCAACGCCTGCGCGGCTGAGCGGCTGAGCGGCCGAGCGGCCGAGCGCCACGGCGTCGCCCGCCGCGGCGACCGCGATCGCGATCGCGATTAGTGTGATCGCTCTAGCGGGACGGGATATCGTCGTTGGCGGTTGGAGAGTACCCGCAGCGCGGGTTTGATCATCGACGAGGAGACGCAAATGACGAACACGATCCGATTGACGGTGCCGCGCGCAGGCGACCATCTGCTGGCTGCGTCGAGGCAGGTATGGCTGGCGACGCTGGGTGCCGCGTCGGTCACCCGCGAATGGGCAGGCAGGGAAGTGGGGCCCGCCTTTCGCAATCTGGTCGCCGAGGGCGCGAGCGTGGAGTCGAAGCTGATGCGCCGCGTCGGCCGACGGCTCGAGGCCAATGTCACCCGTGGAACCGCGATCCTGCGCGACGCCCGCCGCGGACTCGAAGCCTCGGCGCAGATGGTGGCTCAGGCTGCCGCATCGCTCGCGCGCAGGACCCTGCCGCGGGTCGAGGTTGCCGTAACCGCAGATACGGTCGCGATCAGTGCGAAGGCGCCGAGCGCCCGGGCGACCAAGCGCAGGGCCGCCACCCGGAAGCCGGCGAAGGCGGCGGCACGCAAGCGCGGCGCGACCCGACGCGTCACCACCAAGTAATTCCGCTACCATTGCGGCGGCGGGAGTGCCCGGCCGGAATCTCCGGCCGGGGTTCATTTCCGCATGGATGACATCAACGCCACGATGACTGCAGGCCGCGCACGCGGGGGCAACGCAATTCGACCACGCCGGCATCCGCACGCACGGATCGGGCTCGCGCTCGCCGGCGGCGGGCCGCTCGGCGGCATCTACGAAGTGGGGACGCTGCTGGCGCTCGCCGATTCCCTCGAGGGCATCGACTTCAACGCGCTGGACGTCTACGTCGGCGTGTCCTCGGGCAGCTTCGTCGCTGCCGCGCTGGCCAACGGTATCTCCCCGGCGCAGATGTATCGGCTGTTCATCGAGAACGGGCGCGACGCCGCGCTCAAGCCCGAGATCTTCCTCAAGCCCGCATTGCGGGAATTCGGCCGCCGCCTGATCGGGCTGCCGGGGCTCGGCGTTCGCGCCGGTCTCCAGTACCTGCGCGATCCGCTGCGCCGCGGCGCGATGGAGTCGCTCGCGACCCTGTCCCGCGCGGTCCCGACCGGCATGTTCGACAACCGTGCGATCGACGACTTCCTGGCGCAGCTGTTCGCAGCGCCGGGGCGCACGAATGACTTTCGCAGGCTCGGGCGCCGTCTCTTCCTGGTCGCGACCAACCTCGACACCGGCAGCTCGGTCGCCTTCGGCACCGCAGGCCAGGATCACGTCCCGATCTCGCGGGCGATCCAGGCCTCCGCCGCGCTGCCTGCACTGTTCCCGCCGGTGGAGATCGACGGGGCGCACTACGTCGACGGTGCCCTCAACAAGACGCTGCACGCCTCGCTCGCGCTCAACGAGGGCGTCGACCTGCTGCTGTGCGTCAATCCGCTGGTCCCGTTCGACGCCCGGTCCGCCCAGCGCCGCGGGCGCGTTTCGGTGGAGAAGCTCCACCGTGGCGGGTTGCCGCTGGTGCTGTCGCAGACCTTCCGCGCCATCATCCACTCGCGGATGAAGGTCGGCATGGAGAAATACGCGACGCGCTATCCCCACTCCGACATCCTGCTGTTCGAGCCGGCGCGCGAGGACGTCGACATGTTCTTCGCGAAGGTCTTCAGCTACGCGCAGCGCAGGAAGCTCTGTGCGCTGGCCTTCGACTCGACGCGCGAGTACCTGCGCGAGCGGGCCCCGCAGCTCGCACCCCTGCTGGCCCGACACGGATTGCGGCTGCGCGCCGAGCGCATCGCCGACCCGCAGCGCCGGGTGACCGACGCCGTCACCGACCCGCGGCCCCTGCACGCGGGCGGCTCACGCAGGCGCAGCCTGCACAGGATCGGCCGCGATCTCGATCGCACGCTCGCCCAGCTCGAGCGCGAAGTCGAGTCGCTGCGCGGCGCGATGCGCGTTCCGCGCGCGGCCTGATGCGCGCCCGCGTCGCTTAGCGGCGACCGCCGAAGCAATCGCGGCCTGATCGACGATGGTCCGCAAGCCCCCTCGCCGGACCCGCGAGCGCATCCTCGAAACCAGCCTCGCGCTGTTCAACCGGGACGGGGAGCCCCACGTCACGACGGCGGACATCGCCGACGAGATGAACATCAGCCCGGGCAACCTGTACTACCACTTCCGCAACAAGGACGAGATCGTCGGCGAGCTCTACGCCGCGCTCGATGCCGCGATCGCGCCGCTGCTCGCGATGCCGGCGTCGCGGCCTCCGGGCGTCGAGGACCTGTGGCTGCTGCTGCACCTGCTGTTCGAGCAGATGTGGCAGTACCGCTTCCTCTACCGCGACGTCGACGACATCACGTCGCGGAATGCGCGGATCGCCTCGCGCTTCGCCGCCCTCACCCGCGCCGTGCGCGCGGTCGTCGCCGCCATGTGCCACGGCATGCGCGAGACCGGCGCATTGCGCGCATCCGACCGCGAGATCGATGCGCTCGCGACCAATGTCGTCGTGATCGCGACCTACTGGATGTCTTTCCAGCGCATCTCCCGGCCCGCCGGCCGGCCCGCGGATGCGCCGGCCGACGAGCAGCCGGCGCAGATGCGTTTCGAGCACGCCGCCTACCAGGTCCTGGCGCTGCTCGCCCCGTTCCTGCGCGAGGAGGAGCGCGCGCTGGTCGAGCGGCTTTCCGCCGACTATCTGTGACAGGTCCCCCGACGTCCCAATCGGAGCAAGACATGGCGAAGCATGCGGCAAGGAAATGGACGAAGTTTCCCTACGCCGATCCGGCGTACGTCCACGAGGGTCCCGCGCTCAAGAAAGCCTGGCCGCGCCTGCACAAGGGCGACCGCGAGCCCTACCCCAGGGCCGCCGAGGTGGTGGACGCCTGGCGCCTCTTCCATGCCGGCGCGTTCCGCGAGGCGGTCGATGCCGGACACGCTGCCGGGGACGCCGGCATCAATGCCGCGGTCAAGGCGCAGTGCATCTACGCGCATTACCTCGAGCCGGACGACAAGGCGAAGATCGCGCTGTTCGAGGAGGCTTCCCGCTGGGCGGACGCACGCCGGCGCGAGGAGCCGAAGGACGCGAATGCCCATTACCTCTATGCGCAGGCGCTGGGACGCTACGGGCAGCGCATATCGGTGGCCAAGGCCCTTGCCCAGGGGTTCGGCGGCAAGATCCGCGATGCCCTCACCCGCGCGCTGGAAATCGATCCCAGGCACGCCGAGGCGGCGCTGGCGTTCGGCGCGTACCAGTCGGAGGTGATCGACAAGGTCGGCGCCCTCGTGGGCGGACTGACCTACGGCGCGAAGAAGGATTCGGCCCTCGGCTATTTCGAGCTCGCGCTGAAGCTCTTTCCCGAGTCGCCGATCGTCCACGTCGAATACGCCAACGGACTGATCCTGCTGTTCGGCAAGGGCCGGATCGCCGAGGCAACCCGGCTCTACGAGGAAGCGGCCGCGGCCACGCCCCGCGACGCCATGGAGCGCCTCGACGTCGAGCTCGCGAAAAGCGAGCTCGATTGAGCGGCCGGCGCCCGGTGCTTCAGCCGGCGCGAACCGCGGCCGCCGCGACTTCGGGATCGAGGTCGCCGCCGCGCGGCCAGGGACTCATCAGGGTCGCCAGCACCAGCTGCTCGAACTGCGCGGGAAAGCGCTCGATCAGCCGCTCGGGGTCGGGGCACAGGCCGCGATCGGTGACGACGCCGAACTGCACGCGATCGTCGTAGGAGATGATCGACACGCCCATGCCGATGTCGCCGGACTGGGGCACCCAGAACATCAGGCTGTCGATCCGCGCCCCCGCGAGATAGAGCGACTGCTGCGGCCCCGGAACATTGGTCATCACCGCGGTCGCATTGCGCGCGAGGATGGTGAGCAGCGTCTCCTGGAGGATCTTCGGTCCGCTGCCCATTGCCGCGAGCAGCCCCAGCGCGAGGATCGGCTGGTAGCTCCCCTTGAGGGCATTCATGTTCGCGCGCACCGAATAGAGGCGCTCGATCGGGTTCTCGATGCCGATCGGGAGGTCGAGGAACACCAGCCCGAACTGGTTGCCCAGGCGCCAGGCCTGCTCGACCGGTCGCAGGTTGACCGGGACCAGCGCGCGGATGACTACGCCCTCGACCGGATCCCCGCGCGCGACGAGGTAGTCGCGCAGCGCCCCCGCGACGCAGCACAGGAGCACGTCGTTGACGGAACTGCCGAGCGCCCTGCCGATGGCCTTGACCTCCGGAAGCGGCATCGGATCGGCCCAGGCGACGCGCTTGGTCACCCCCGGCACGCCCTTGAAGCGCGTCGGCGAATCCTGCGTCATCAGCGCCAGTTTGGCGATCTCCGCGGTGAACGCCGTCCCCTTGTCGGCGAGCTCGACAGCCTTGGCCGGATCGTGCCAGATGCCGGCGCCGGTCTCGACCAGGATGCCGCCGATCCTGCGCGCCGACTCGAGCACGCCGGAGAGCGGGGCGATCAGTTGCGCCAGGGCGTCGTCGGCCGGCGCCCGGCGTCGCTCGCGCGCCTGGAACGGCATCGCCTGCGGCCCGCCCGCGGACGCATCGGTCATCGACAGCATCACCCGCACCAGCGCGATGCCGTCGGCGTAGCAATGGTGGATGCGGACGATGACTGCGCTGCCCCCGCGGTAGTTGTCGACCAGATGGAACTGCCACCTCGGCCGCGCGGGGTCGAGCGGCGTCGACGCGAGGCGCGACACCAGGGCCTGGAGCTCGCGCTTGCCGGCGCGACCGGGCAGCGCCGTGTGCGCGATGTGGTGCTCGAGATCGACGTCGGCGTCCGCTTCCCAGAACGACATCGTCGACGTCTCCACCGGCCGCTGGCGGAAGCGCTTGAAGACCAGAAAACGCTGGGCGACGACCTGCCGAAGGCGCGCAAGCTCGATCTTCTCCCTGAAGATCAGCACGCCGCAGATCATCATCAGATTGCCCGGACGATCCATCCGCAGCCACGCGGTGTCGACCGCGGAGATCCGTTGGCGCTTCATCGCTGATCGCGGCGGCAGGAGGGAATGGCTGCGTCCCGGCGTGCGTTGCGCACGTCTTGTCGACCGCGCTAAAGTAGCACGAAAGCAACGCGGGTCAAACGACAGGTCCGGGGAGGGCGCGCATGGCCGCAGCACCGAAGAAGGACGACCTCCGATCGCGGTTCGAGGCCGCCGCGGCGGCGGCAAAGAAGACCAGGAAGCGTCCGGACAACGCGACGCTGCTGAAGCTCTATTCGTACTACAAGCAGGCGACCGAGGGCGACGTGAAGGGGGAGCGCCCGGGGGGCTTCGATTTCGTCGGCGGCGCCAAGCACGATGCCTGGGGCAAGCTCAAGGGCATGAGCGCCGACGACGCCATGACGAACTACATCAAGCAGGTCGACAAGCTGAATCGCGAGTAGGCGCGATCCCCTGCGCCCACCGCGCTCTGCTCCGGAAGCGGGGTGCGCCCGCGGACTGCTCCGCCGATCCGGGCGGCCTGCTTCGCGGCCTACTTCGCGGCCTTCGCGACTGCCCCGCCCGTGGTCTTGCGCGCGCTCTTCCGCGCAGTCTTCCTCGCCGGCTTGCGCGCGGCAGCCGCGCCTGCCGGCATCGCGCGCCTGGGCGTTCCGACGCCGCCGCTCGCCTTGATCAGGTCGTTGACCGCTTCGGACAGCGCATCGACGCGCGCGGCGAGGCGGTCCACGTCCTTTTGCGTGTGCACGCCGAGCCTCGACAGCGCGCGCGCGACGCGATCCTCGAACACCTTTTCGAGCTTGTCCCACGTTCCGCCGGCCATTTTCTGCATCTCCTTCGCCTTTGCCTGTGCCGCATCGCGAGCCGCGGTCGCCTTGTCCGTCGCGGCGCGGCGCGTCCGGCTCTCGATCGCCTCGCCTTGCTTGACCAGCGTCTCGAACAGCCGGGCGCCCTCCGCCTGCGCGCGCGAGAAAGCGCCCAGGCCCGCCAGCCAGATCTGGCGCGAGGATTCCATCACGGCCTTGGGCAGGTCCTTGGCGTCATGCGCAGGCGCGCTCGCCGCCGCTTTCGCTTTCTTCAGCATCCGATCCTCCCGCGTGGGTTGTGCCATGGCGGATTCTAGGCGTCGCGGGTAGAGCGTGCACTCTAAACCGGCACCGGTCGCGCGGCCCGGAGCGCCTGCCCGCGCGCGTACAATCGGCGTGACCAGCGCACCCGAACCGGAGACATCGATGGCCTATTTCGTGACCGGCGCAACCGGATTCATCGGCCGCTACCTCGTGGCCAATCTCGTTGCGCGCGGCGAACCCGTGTACGTGCTGGTGCGCAAGGGGTCGCTCGCGAAGCTCGACGAATTGCGCGAAGCCTGGGGCGTGGACGACAGGACCGTCGTCGCGATCGTCGGCGATCTCGCCAAGCCCGATCTGGGGGTGTCGGCCGCCGACCTGCGCAAGCTCAAGGGCAAGGTCCGCCACATGTTCCACCTCGCGGCGATCTACGACCTGATGGCGAGCGCCGAGGCGCAGCAGGTCGCCAACGTCGACGGAACGCGGCGCGCAGTCGAATTCGCGTCCGCCATCGATGCCGGATGCTTCCACCACGTGAGTTCGATCGCCGCCGCCGGGCTCTACGACGGCGTGTTCCGCGAGGACATGTTCGAGGAAGCCGAGGACCTCGACCATCCGTATTTCAGGACCAAGCACGACGCCGAGGGCATCGTCAGGCGCGAATGCCGGCGCCCGTACCGCATCTACCGACCCGGCTTCGTCGTCGGCGATTCGGCGACCGGCGAGATCGACAAGATCGATGGCCCCTACTACTTCTTCAAGGCGCTGCAGCGGATCCGCCGGCTCCTTCCCGAGTGGATGCCGATGCTCGGCATCGAGGGCGGCAGGATCAACATCGTCCCCGTGGATTTCGTCGCCGATGCGCTCGATCACATCGCGCACAAGAAGGGTCTCGACGGCAAGTGCTTCCACCTGACCGACCCCAAGCCCTACCGGATCGGGGAGGTGCTCAACATCTTCGCGCGCGCCGGCCACGCGCCGCAGATGACCATGCGCATCAACGCCAGGATGTTCGGCTTCATCCCGGCGCCGATCCTCTATGGCCTGGGCTCGCTGGCGCCCGTCAAGCGGGCGATGAAGGTCGTTCTCAGCGACCTCGGCATTCCGCGCGACGTGTTCCAGTTCGTCAACTGGCCGACGCGCTACGACAGCCGCGAGACGACCAAAGCCCTCAAGGGTTCCGGGATCGCCGTTCCGGACCTCGAGAGCTACGCGCCCGTCCTCTGGGACTACTGGGAGCGCCACCTCGATCCTGACCTGTTCGTCGACCGCAGCCTGTCCGGTCGCGTGAAGGGCAAGGTCGCGGTCGTGACCGGCGCGTCGTCGGGCATCGGTCACGCGACCGCGCTCAAGCTCGCCGAAGCCGGCGCGAAGGTCGTGCTGGTGGCGCGCGGCGCCGAAGGGCTCGCCGAGACCAAAAGGGAGATCGAGGCGATCGGCGGGACCGCAGTGGCGTACGCCGCCGACCTCGCCGACCTCGCCGCCTGCGACGCGCTGGTGCAACGCGTCCTCAAGGAGCAGGGCGGCTGCGACTACCTGATCAACAACGCAGGGCGCTCGATCCGCCGCGGCGTGGTCAATTCCTTCGACCGCTTCCACGATTACGAGCGGACGATGCAGCTCAACTATTTCGGCGCGATCCGGCTGATCATGGGCTTCCTGCCGAAGATGATCGAGCAGAAGCGCGGCCACGTCATCAACATCTCGTCGATCGGGGTGCTGTCCAACGCCCCGCGCTTCTCGGCCTACGTGGCGTCGAAATCGGCGCTCGATGCGTTCTCGGCCTGCGTCGCCTCGGAGCTCATCGACAAGAACATCAATTTCACGACCATCAACATGCCGCTGGTGCGCACCCCGATGATCGCGCCGACCAGGATGTACGAGAACGTCCCGACGCTCTCGCCCGAGGAGGCCGCGGGCCTGGTCGTCGACGCCATCATCCGCAAGCCGGTGCGCATCGCGACGCGCCTGGGCGTCTTCGGCGCCGTCTGCCATGCGATCGCGCCGAAGGTGACGCAGGTGCTGCTCAACACCGCCTACAACATGTTCCCCGATTCGCCCGCGGCGCAGGGGAAGAAGGACGGGGAGCCGCAGAAGCTCACGCCCGAGCAGATGGCCTTCGCGCAGCTCACGCAGGGGATTCACTGGTAAGGACGCGCCGGGCGGGGGCGCGGGGACAGCTCCCAAGCGCCGGCGGCTCAGCGGGCGGGCGCATTGCGCGCCGCCTCGATCTCCTCCAGCACGCGCGCGAATACCTGCGCATCGCCAAGCAGTGCGTTGTGCCCGACGCCCACCAGCGGCTCGTCGATCGCGCCCTCGAGGCGCGACGAGAGCTGCGGCGCGACCATCGAGTCGTGCCACGACCACAGCGACACGAAGCGCAGCGCGGGGTCGAGACGCTCGCGACCCAGCGCCGCGAGCCATGGACTGCCGGGTCGCAGCTGCGCCAGCGACGTCCCGGGGAACATCCATGCATGCACGCTGCCGTGGTGCGGCGCGCCGATCGTCAGCACGCGCGCGAGCTTGCCGGCCCCGTAGCGGCGGAGGTAGGCCCGGACAACCAGCCCGCCCATGCTGTGCGAGACGATCATCACCCGATGCGCGCCGGTGGCCGCCCGAATGGCGTCGATCTTCGCCTCCATCTGCTCGGCGAAGAGCTCGATCGAGGCGAGTGGCGGCCCGTACGACAGGCTGTAGACACCGGCAACGCCGCGTGAGGCGAGGAAGCGCGCGACCCGCGTCCAGACCCCCGCGTTGCACAGCACGCCATGCAGCAGCAACACGGGGACCTCGACGCGCGCCGGCTCCGGGTCGGGCACCAGCACGCGGTAGAACATCATCCGCGGCGCCGCGCCGGCAAGGGTCCAGAACTCCCACCACACCAGGCGCAGCGTCTGGACCACTCCCAGCTGGAGATCGCGCGGCCGCCGCGAGCGGAAGATCCACGCGAGTACGAAGTAGATCGCCGTCATCGTCGCGATGGCGCAGGCGTAGAGCAGGGGCGCGCCGA
>JBLMVY010000363.1:0-13254 GCA_050256935.1 Candidatus Levyibacteriota bacterium
GGGGCCGCCCTTGCCCAGCGTGGCCGCCGCGGGCGCGCCCGTACCCGCCGTGCCCGCTGCGGCGGCGGCGCCCGCCGTGCTGGCGTTGAGGGCCTTGATCACGTCGTCGGTGATGTCGACCGACTTGCCGACCCACAGCGCGTCCTGGAGTATCAGGTCGTAATCGTTCTGCCTCGCATAGCTCGTCAGCACCTTGTCGAGCTCCTGCTTCAGCTTGTCGAGCTCCTCGAACTGCCGCGCGCGCAGGTCCTCGTTGAACTGCTGGCGAAGGCGCGTGATGTCGCGTGCCTGCAGGTCGAGACTGCTCTCGCGGGACGCGCGCTCGTCCTGGGACAACCCCTGGCGCTGCTTCTCGTACTGCGCCTGCGCCGCCCGCAGCGCATCCTCCTTGGCGGTGATGGCGTCGTCGCGCGGCTTGAATTCGCGCTCGATGCGGTCGTGGGCGGCCTTGGCGGCGGCGGATTGCTGGAGGATGCGCTCGACATGCAGGACGCCGATCTTGTAGGTGTCGGCGAGGGCCGGCGCGGCTGCGGCCAGCAGCATCGCGAGGGCGAGTGCCGCGGATGCGAGGGAAGCGCGCCGGACGACCGGACGATGCGCGACCGGGGGCCGGCCCGGATTCGGATTCATGGGTTCGCAACCCCGTGCGGGACATGACCGGCGGACACGTGCATCGCTGCCGAGGCGACATGCCGCGCCTGGTCGTCGAAGAAGATGTCGGCGCCGAAGGCGCGCAGGAATTCACCCTTGTCGAGCCCGCCGAGGAACAGCGCTTCGTCGATGCGGATGTTCCATGCGCGCAGCGTCCGGATCACGCGCTCGTGCGCCGGGGCGCTGCGCGCGGTGACGAGCGCGGTGCGGATCGGGCTGCGGTCCTCCGGGAAATCCGCCTGGATCCGGTGCAGGGCCGCGAGGAACTCCTTGAATGGACCGCCGGACAGCGGCGTCGTGGCCGCATCGCGCTCGCTGCGCGTGAACGCCTCGAGCCCGCCGGCCTGGTAGACGCGCTCGGCCTCGTCGGAGAACAGCACCGCATCGCCGTCGAAAGCGATGCGCAGCTCGTCGGTCTCGTTGCTGAAGACGCTGGGAAAGATCGTCGCCGCCGCGTAGCCGTCTTCCAGCGCGCGCCTGACGTCCCCGGTGTCCGCCGACAGGAACAGGTGCGCCCCGAAAGCCGGGACGTAGCGCGACGTCGACTCGCCCTTGGTGAACGCCGCGCGCGTGATGTCGAGGCCGTAGTGCTTGATCGAGTTGAACACCCGCAGACCGGTGTCCGCGCTGTTGCGCGACAGCAGGATCACCTCGACGTACTGCTTGGGCAGGCGATTGAGGCGCAGCAGCTTGGTCACCAGCGCGAACGCCGGACCGGGGGCGAGGATCTCGTCCTCGTGCTCGATCTGGTACTGGTGGTAGCTGTCCACGCCCTGCTCGGTGTAGACGCGATGGCTCTCGGCGAGATCGAACAGCGCCCGCGAGCTGATCGCGACGACGAGCTTGCCTTCGAGCGTGGGTGCAGCCATGAGACGAATACTACCGCCGGCGCGGGCACCCGGCGCGGCGCGCCTTCACGCCTGGTGAAGGCATCCGCCCGCGCCCCCGGCCGGTCATCGCCGGAGGCGCGGGCGGATCGTCATGCCGCGCGCTTCAGGTCGCGCTCGATCTCGCGGAACGTCGCGCGAATCTGCGTGACCGCCCAGGCGAGATCGTCGCGCGGGATGTTGAGCGGAGGCGCGATCCGAACCACGGTGCCATGGGTGTCCTTGGAGAGGATCCCGCGGGCGAGCAGGCGATCGACGACGGGGCGCGCGCCGATGTAGCGCGCATCGACTTCGATGCCGACGAACAGCCCGCGGCCGCGGACGTCGCGCACGATGTGGCTGCGCAGGTCCTGGAGCTCCTCCAGCAGCCAGGCACCGATCTCGGCCGAGCGCTCGACCAGCTTCTCGTCCTCCAGCACGTCGAGGGCGGCGATGGCGACGGCGGCGGCGAGCGGGTTGCCGCCGAAGGTGCTGCCGTGGTCGCCGGGCCGAAACACCTGCATCAGATCGTTGGTCCCGACCAGTGCCGACACCGGCAGCAGCCCGCCGCCCAGCGCCTTGCCGAGGATGACGGCATCGGGCCGCACGCCCTCGTGCTGGCTCGCGAGGAAGCGTCCGGTGCGTCCGAGGCCGGTCTGGATCTCGTCGCAGATCAGCAGCACGCGATGGCTGCGGCAGATCTCGGCGCAGCGCGCGAGATAACCCGGCGGCGGCACGACGATGCCACCCTCGCCCTGGATCGGCTCGACCAGGAATGCGGCCGTGCGCGGGGTGATCGCCCGCTCGAGCGCATCGGCGTCGCCGTAGGGAATCGTCGACAGGCCCGGCGGGAACGGGCCGAAGCCATCGCGGTACTGGGGTTCGGTCGACAGGCCCACGACCGCGATCGTCCTGCCGTGGAAATTCCCGTGGCAGCCGATGATCTCGGCGTGGCCCTCGGGAATGCCCTTGACCTTGTGGCCCCATTTGCGCGCGGCCTTGAGCGCCGTCTCGACCGCCTCCGCGCCGCCGTTGGCGGGCAGCACGCGGTCGAGTCCCGTCAGGCGCGCCAGGCGCTCGAACAGCCGAGGAAGCTCGTCGTTGTGATAGGCGCGCGAGGTGACGCCGAGCTGGCGCGCCTGGGCGATCAGCGCGCCGACGATCCGGGGATGCGCGTGGCCGAAGCTCACCGCCGAATACGCGCTCATCAGGTCCAGATACCGGCGACCGTCGATGTCGGCCAGCCAGCTGCCCTCGCCGCGCGCGAGGACCACGGGCAACGGGTCGTAGTTGTGCGCCCCGAAGGCCTTTTCGCGCGCGATCAGATCGGTCGCGGCGTCGGACAGCGGAATGGGCGAGAACGCGGGTTCGTGGCCCGCGCGATCGTGCATGGTCATCGCGTGCTCCTTGTGAAAGCGAGCCGGCCACGACGACGTAAGACCGTTCAGGGGAGTCGCGCGCGGGCGGCCGGGAGCGCCGCTTGGGCTTGTGGCCGCGGCGCGCTCAAGCGTTTTGGAACGGATTCCGACTTCGCCAAGTCATGCCGCAGAGCATAACCCCGGCGCCGCGTCTGCGGCTAGTTGCAGCGCACAAGACGGCAGGCGGCCGATCGCCAGCGATCGCGCAATCGCTGGTCGCGCGACCGCCGATCAGTCGCGCTGTAATGCACAAAAACGGAGAATCGCCGGGATCTGCGCCTCGAAGCCCGAAAACGCATGATCGCCGCCGCCCTGCACGCTCTGCCATCCACCGGCGTAGAAATCGATGGCCTGCCGCCAGTCGAGAACCTCGTCGCCGGTCTGCACCAGCAGCAGGTAGCGCGATGGCGAACGGATGCGCCCGACCGCCATCGCCCGCAGCTCGGCGAAGTGCGCAGCCGTCACCTCGAATGCCTCGCCGGTGTGCATGTTCGTCTGCATCCCGGCGTGGTCGCGCAGATCGTCCCAGGGCCTGACCGCGGGATTGATCAGCACCGCCCGCGCGCCGTGGCGCTCGGCAGCGCAGGTCGCGTAGAAGCCGCCCAGCGAGCTGCCGACCAGGCAGAGCTGCGCGGGATCGACGCTTGCGACGATGGCGAAGATGGTCGCCATCGCGTGCGCCGGCCGGTGCGGAAGCTGCGGAATGTGCAGCGCCGGGCGCAGCTCCGCCGGCAGCGCCGCCACCGCTTGCGCGAGCAGGGTCGCCTTGACGCTGCGCGGCGACGAGCGAAAGCCGTGCAGGTAGACGATCGTGGGAGTCGTTGGCATGCCCTGGTGCTGCGCGCTCCGGTGCTCGCCTTCGGGGCGCCCGTCGGGGCGCTCGTCGGGGTGCCCGTCGGGCTGCCCGTTCGGCCGCCGCTCCGTGCTCACCGGGTCACGGGCCCGCAAGGGCCGCGAGCAGCCGGGTGTGGACGCCGCCGAAGCCGCCGTTGCTCATCACCAGCACGTGATCCCCCGTGCGGGCGTCGGCAGCGACCGCGTGCACCAGGGCGTCGAGATCGTCGAAGACACCGGCACGCGCGCCCAGCGGCGCCAGCGCGGACGCCGCATCCCAGCCCAGGCCCGCCGCGTAGCAGTAGACGCGATCGGCCTGCGCCAGCGCCCCGGGCAGCGCGGCCTTCATCGTCCCCAGCTTCATGGTGTTGGAGCGCGGCTCGAGCACGGCGAGAATGCGGCCGGCAGGCTGCGACCTGCGCAGGCCGTCCAGCGTCGTCGCGATCGCCGTGGGGTGATGCGCGAAGTCGTCGTAGACCTCGACACCTCTTGCGCTCCCGCGCAGTTCCATTCGCCGCTTGACGCCCTGGAACGATGCCAGCGCGGCGAGGCCGACGGCGACCGGAACACCGGCATGCCGCGCGGCAGCCAGCGCGGCCAGCGCGTTCATCCGGCTGTGACGGCCGGAAAGCGCAATCTCGAGCGTCCCGGCAGGGGCGCCACCCTGCGCGACCCTGCCGTCGACCCCCACCGTCCAGTCCAGGGGCGGCAGCCCGCGCAAGTCCGGCGTCGGCTGGAAATCCGCGCCCCCGAAGCGCTCGATCCCGCTCCACGACCCGCGCGCGAGAACGCGGGCGATGCTCGCCTCCTCGCCGTTGGCGATGATCCGTCCGGCGCCGGGCACCGTGCGGACCAAGTGGTGGAACTGCGTCTCGATCGCCGCGAGGTCGGGGAAGATGTCGGCGTGGTCGAATTCCAGGTTGTTGAGAACCGCGGTTCGTGGCCGGTAATGGACGAACTTGGAGCGCTTGTCGAAGAACGCCGTGTCGTACTCGTCGGCTTCGATGACGAAGAACGCGCTGTCCGTCAGGCGGGCGGAGATCCCGAAATCCAGCGGCACCCCGCCGATCAGGAACCCCGGGTCGAGCCCCGCCTGATCGAGAACGTGCGCAAGCATGGACGAAGTCGTCGTCTTTCCGTGGGTTCCAGCGACAGCGAGCACCCACTTATCCGCCAGGACGTTCTCGTAGAGCCACTGCGGCCCCGAGGTATAGGGCAAGCCCCGATCGAGGATCGCCTCGATCAGCGGATTGCCGCGCGAGACGACGTTGCCGACCACGAACATGTCGGCACCCCGGGCGACGCCGTCGAGCTGCGCCGCATCGAAACCCTCGGTCAGGCCGATGCCCAGGGCCTCGAGCTGGGTCGACATCGGCGGATAGGGGTTGGCATCGCAGCCGGTGACCGTGTGCCCCGCGCGCCTGGCGATGGCGGCGATGCCCCCCATGAACGTGCCGCAGATGCCGAGGATGTGCAGATGCATCGCTGGGTCGTGGAGTACAGGTTGGAAGGGGCGCATTATCGCCGACCGCCCTCTTCCGCACCGCCACAAATGCTCGCGGGGCTTGCGAGCGGCACATTCCTTGCGGTTGTCAGGATCCTCCATCCGGATTGATCGTGGACCAGCGCTTGAACGCGACGCCCCGGGATCGCATCCCCAGCTTCCGCGCCGGCATAAGGCGGCGCCTGGTGTTGCTCGTCCTGGCGCTGGGCCTGCCGTTCATCGTCTATGTCGGCCTGAGCGCGATGCGCCAGACCGCGGCCGACCGTGAAGACGCCAGCGAGCGCATGGTGTCGCTGGCGCGGCTGGTCGCGGCGCGCGTGGACGACTACGTGAGCGACATGGAGGGTGCGATCGCGCTCTCGAGCCATGGGGTCGTCGCCGACCCCGCGGATGCCGGCGCCAACGACGCGTTCCTGCGGGACGTGCGCGGGGATCTTCCCGCGTCGATGAGCGACCTCGACGTATGGACCCTCGACGGCCGAAACGTCGGGACCCTGGATCGAGGACGCCCGGGCGTGGACGCCGGCATCGGCGACCCAGCCTACTTCCGCAAGGCGCTCGCCACCCGCGCACTGACCATCGACGGGCCCCTGCGCTCGCCGGCCGGTGGCGGGCCGGTTGCGGTATTCGCGCGCCCGCTGCGCGATGGCGCCGGGCAGCCTCTGGGCGTGGTGACGGCCTCGACCCGCCTCATCGGACTTTCCGGCCTGCTCGACCCCAGGGGCATCGCCCCGCCGGCGACCGTGGTGACCCTGGTCAGCCCGGCGGGCATCGTCCTGGCGCGCAACCAGGATCCGGGAGACTGGATCGGCCGGAAATTCCCGGGTGCGATCGACGCTGCCGCCAAGGCGGGGCGCCGCGAAGGCGCCGAGGAAGGCCGCGGCCCCGACGGCGCCCTGCGCCTCACCGCCTACGCGACTCCGTCGCGCGTCCCCTGGCGCGTGTATGTCCAGGCGCCCGCCGATGCGATGTACTCGACCTCGGGCATGGGGGTGGCCGAGACGGTCCTGCTGGGCTCGCTGGCGCTGGCGCTGGGGGTGGCCTTCGCCTTCCATGCGGGGACCCGGATCGCCCGGCCGCTGCGCCGGCTCGCCGACGACGCCGCGCGTTTCGGCCAGGGGGATCTGTCGCATCGCTCCGACGTCGGGGGCGACGACGAGCTCGGCATGCTCGCGGGCACGCTCAACCGGATGGCGCAGACGCTGCAGGAGCGGACCGCGGCGCTGGAGGACAAGTCGGCCGAGCTGCAGCGCAGCGCAGCCGACCTCGAGCTGATCACGTCCAATGTCCCGGTGCTGATCACCTACATCGATGCGGAGGACCGCTTCCGGTTCGTCAACGCCTACGCGCGCGATGTGTTCGGCGTCGATCCCGCGGACTTCATCGGCCGCACGCTGACCGAGATGGTCGGGCACAAGGTCTTCGCGCGCATCGAGGCGCGGATCCGCGAGGTCCACGCGGGGATGCCGCAGACCTTCGAGGCGAGCTTCTCGCCTTCGGGAGCGGCCCCGTACTTCCTGGTCAGCGCATTTCCCGACTACGGCCCCGATCACGACGTCCGCGGCGCCTATGTCGTCTGCCAGGACATCACCCGGCGCAAGGAAGTCGAGCAGGCGCTCGCCGACTCCGAGAAGACGATGCGCAGCATCGCCGACACCGTTCCGGCGCTGATCGCGAAGCTGACCATCGACGAGGAGTTCGTGTTCGTGAACGGACGCTCCCGGGAGATCTACAAGCTGCCGCCCGAAGCCGTCGCGGGGCGTCATGTCGCGGAGTTCCTCACCCCCGAAGCCTACGCGCAGACACGCCCCTACATGCAGCGCGCCAAGGCGGGAGAGCGCACGCGGTTCCAGCGAGCGATCGTGCGCGACGGCCGCCGGCACCACGAGCTCGTCGACTACATCCCCGACCGGGACGCGCAGGGCAACGTGGTCGGGATCTATGCGCTGGTGCAGGACGTCACCGATCTGCACGACGCGCAGGCCAAGGTCGAGGAGAGCGAGCATCGCCTGCGGGGCATCACCGACAACATCCCGCTTCTGATCGGCTACATCGACGCCGAGCGCCGCTATCGCTTCAACAGCCGCTACTACGAGGCCTGGCTCGGCCGGCCGCTGTCGGAGATCACCGGACGGACCGTCGCCGAGGTCCTGGGGCCCGAAGCCTGGGCGAGCATGCAGCCCAGGCTCGAGCGCGCGTTCGCCGGCGAGCGCGTCGACTACGAGCTGGAGTTCACCGACAAGACGGGAACGCGGCATGTACGCGGCAGCTACGTCCCGGACATCGACGAAGCGGGCCGGGTCGTGGGCGTCTACACGTCGAGCCACGACGTCACGCCGCTCAAGGAAGCCGAGCAGGCGCTCGAGCGTCTCGCCCAATACGACACCCTGACCGGACTTCCCAACCGGCGCCGCTTCAACGACGGCATCGCCGCCGCGCTGCAGCGGTCGAAGCGCAGCGGAATCCCCGTCGCGCTGCTGTTCCTCGACATCGACGGCTTCAAGGGCATCAACGACACGCTGGGCCACGCCGCCGGCGACGAGGTGCTGCGCGAGTTCGCGCGCCGGCTGTCGGCATCGGTGCGCTCGACCGACCTCGTGGCCCGGCTCGCCGGCGACGAGTTCGTCATCGTCCTCGAAGGCATCCACGGCCGGGAGGAATGCCGGTTCGTCGCGCGCAAGATCATTGCGGCGATGCGTGGCGAATTCCATGCGGGCGCCACGCCGCTGCGGGTGACGACGAGCATCGGCATCGCGATGGGCCAGGGATCCGCAACGAGCGCCGAAGCGCTCCTCAAGCGCGCCGACAGCGCGCTCTACGCCGCCAAGCGCCAGGGCCGCGATCGCTACGAGATCGCGATCTGACGCGGGTTCGAGCGAGGGCCATCCGACGCCCGTCCGACGCGCGAACGACGCTCCTCCGGACCGGCGCGGACCAGCGCAGGCAGGCGCGAACCGGCCGTTACCTGAATGCGAGCGGGATGCGCACCGACACCACGACGCCGCTGCCGTCGGCCCGATTGGCGACCTCGATCGATCCGCCGTGGAACTGGGCGATCATCCGCGCGACATAGAGGCCGAGCCCGAGGTGCGCGCCGCCGCGCTCAGGGCGCACCGACACCATCGAGTCGAACAGGCGGGCCTGCATTCCCGGAGGCAGCGGCGGCCCGGCATTGGACACCGACAGCCGCAGGGCATCGCCCGCGCGCTCGACACGGATCGCGACCGGGCCGGCGCTGCGGAACTCGACGGCGTTGGACACGAGCTTGTCCAGCATCTGGGCGAGCAGGTCCGGCGCACCTTCGACGGCCATCGCCCCGTCCGCGACCGCGAGATCGAAGGGCACGTCGGGGTAGGCGGCGCGATAGCCGTCGACGCAGGCGACGACGACCGGCACCACGTCGTAGCGCTCGCGTTCGGCCTCCTGCAGCGCGTGCTCGAGGCGCGCCGCTTCGGTCATCCGCGTGAGGATCGCGACCAGGCGCGAAAGCCCGCCCTGCGCGCGCTCGATGTAGATCCTGGCATCCGCGGCGAGAGGCTGCTGCTGCAGGTTCTCGAGCGACGAGCGCACGACCGCGATCGGCGTGCGCAGCTCGTGCGACAGGCGCCCGGCCATCTTCTCCTGATACGCCGCGAAATCGGACAGCCGGGCGAGCACGCTCGCAAAGCTGCGCGACAGGTCGCCGATCTCGTCGCGGGCGTCGACGCCTGCGAACGTCCCCCGGACGCGGCCGTTCGGGTCGATCGCCGCTTCGGCGTCGTCGCGCAAGCGACGGATGCGCGATGACAGCCGCGAAGCGAACAGCGTGAGAGCGACCGAGCCCAGCAGCAGGACGGCGAGCACGATGTTGAACAGGCGCTCGAACGCGAGGTTGCGCTCGGCGAGCACGCGATTGGTCGTCTGCTCGACGACGACCGCGCCCTCGACGCGGTCGCCCAGCCAGACGGGATTGGCCGCCGCGACGATGACGGCCTTGCCGTCGAGGGTCCTGCGCCGGTCGACGGTCAGGATTCCCGCCAGCGCGCCCTCGATGTCGGGTCCGCGCGGGGGACCCCGCACTGCGGCCTCGTCGCGGAAATCCTCGGTCGGCTGGTCCAGGAAGAGCTGGTAGAGGCGGCCGACCGTCGCGCGCTCGACCATCTGCCACGCCGCCCCCAGCGCCGAGTCGGGCGGAGCCTCGGCCGGGGGGTCGCGGGTGAGCGAACCGGTGTGCGCCAGCACCGTCAGGTTGCGATCGACGACCCAGATCCGCGCGTCGATGCGCGACAGCCCGCGGATGATCTGCTCGATCTCCGGCGATGCCGACGGCGGCAGCGTCACGCCCCCGCTCCCCTCGTCCGCCACGCGCTCGCGGGCGAACGACGCAATCGGATCGGGCGGGGTGTCGAACAGCCGCGGCCGGTCGTTGAGCGCAGTGGCGATCGCCTGCGCGGTCCCGGCAAGCGCACGGTCCTGCGCGCCCTGCAGGAAGCGCTCGATCTCGCGCGCGTACTGGAAGCCCAGCCAGGGCAGCGCCAGGAAGACCGTCAGCACCAGCGCGAGCTGGGCGCGTATGCCCAGCGTCGGCGAGTAACGCCTGATCGCGCTCCCAAGCCGGCCTGCCATCGCCCGATCCGCCGCGGGGACGCCGCACTCAGGACGCCGCGGCGTCCCAGCGGTAGCCCAGCCCATAGACGGTCACGATGCGGTCGAACGCCGGGTCGAGCGCCTGGAACTTGCGGCGGATCCGCTTGATGTGCGAGGTGATCGTGCTGTCGTCGACGGTGATCCGGGCATCGCGCATCAGGCTGTCGCGGTCCTTGACGTGCCCCGGGTGCCGCGCCAGCGCGTGGACCATCCAGAACTCGGTCAGCGTCAGGTCGACGCGCCTGCCGTTCCAGTGCGCGGTCAGGCGCTTGAGGTCCAGCGTCAGGGCACCCCGTTGCTGGACGTCCTCGGCCGAGGCGGCCGACTGCACCAGCTCGCTGCGGCGGAACAGCGCGGCGATGCGCGCGACGAGGTGCGGCAGGCTCGCGTCCTTGGTCAGGTAATCGTCGGCGCCGAGCCTCAATCCCGCGACGATGTCGAAGTCCGAATCGCGCGCCGACAGGAAGATGATCGGCACCCCCGCCGACATCGCGCGCAATTCCCGGCACAACTCGAACCCGCCGTCGATGTCGTCGCCCAGGCCCACGTCGATCAGCGCGAGATCGGGAAGGCGCGTGCGAAACGCGTCGAGGGCGCTTGGCCGATCGGCATAGGTCGCAACCTCGTAGCCGTGGCGGCGCAGCGCATCGGCGACGTTGTCGCGCAGTGCAGGTTCGTCCTCGACGATGGCGATGCGGCGGCTCACCAGCGCGATTCTGCCACCGCCTGGCCGGCAATCGCGCCCCGGGCTGCCGACGGGCCTGCGATCGACGTTGCCATTTCTTTGCCACATTTGATCCGCGGACGGCCATGTTCGCGGCGCAGCGTCGCCGCGATCGGGGCGTTCAATGAGCATCGGCGCATTGGTGCATCGGCGCCGGCCACGCTCGAACGGCCGGCGCCTCCGGGCGCAGGACCCCTGACGGGATGGAGACCTCGTGAAGAACCGTTCGCTTGCAAGTCATGGATCGGGCCCGCGCGTATGGCGGGATCTGGTGCGCCTGCTGGTCGAGAGCCTGGCGACCGGGGCGTTCGTGAGCGTCGTGCTGGCGCTCGCCGTGTTCATCGTCGCGACCCAGGCGCACGCAGCCGCCGGGCCGGCCACCGACGCCGTCGCCCCCGTCGGCATGATCGACCCGGCGCTGGCGCTGGCCCTGCTCGCACTTGCCGGCGCCCTCCGCCGGCGCCAGCGCGGACCGGCAGCGCTGGACTCGATCGAGCAGGCGGCGCGCGCGGCGCGGCAGGTCTGCTGACCTTCCCGCCGCCTTGGCGTCGCTTGCCGCCGCGGCCGCCGGCAAAGTATAAGCATCCGGTGCAGACACCACGCCCAGGCATTGCGCAACCGCCCGCAGCCGCGGACGGTTGGCCCGCGACCGCGCGCGCAAGCGTGGGCGGGCTCGGCTCGTCGAAGATCCGCGAGATCGCCAACGCCGGCATGGGCGTCGACGATGTCCTCGCCTTCTGGTTCGGCGAGCCCGACCAGGTGACGCCCGCATTCATACGCGACGCCGCCAGCGCCTCGCTCGCCCGCGGCGAGACGTTCTACACCCAGAACCTCGGGATCCCGATGCTGCGGGACGCGATCGCCGCCTACGTGAGCGGGCTGCATGCGCCCGTGCCTGCGGCCCGGATCGCGGTGACGGCGTCGGGAATGTCGGCCCTGATGCTCACCCTGCAGGCGCTGGTCGATCCCGGCGACCGCGTGGTCGCGGTGACCCCGTTGTGGCCGAACCTCACCGGCGCGGCCCGGATCCTGTCGGCGGGCGTCGAGCGCGTTCCGCTGAGCTTCGGCCCTTCCGGCTGGACGCTCGACGTCGACCGGCTGCTGGCCGCGCTGACGCCCGGCACGCGCGCGCTGCTGCTCAATTCGCCCAACAATCCCACCGGCTGGACGATCGACCGCGACGCGCAGCGGGCGGTGTTCGAGCACTGCGACCGCCACGGCATATGGATCGTCGCCGACGACGTCTACGAGCGGCTTTACTACGGCGACGACGCCCGATGTGCGCCGTCCTTCCTCGATTTCGCCCACGATCGCGCCCGCCTCGTCAGCACCAACAGCTTCTCCAAGGCCTGGACGATGACCGGCTTCCGCCTGGGCTGGGTCGTCGCGCCTGCGGCGCTGATGGCCGATATCGGCAAGCTGATCGAATTCAACACCTCCTGCTCGCCCGCCTTCGTCCAGCACGCGGGACTGGCCGCGATCACCCAGGGCGAGGCGAGCGTCGCCGCGACCCGCGCGCGATTGCGCCACGCCCGCGACCGGTTGATCGCCGACCTGCGGCGGATCCCCGGCGTGCAGGCCGCGACACCGCAGGGCGCGATGTATGCGCTGTTCCGGATCGTCGGCGTCGACGACAGCCTCGCGTTCTGCAAGCGCCTGGTCGCGCGGGCAGGACTGGGACTCGCCCCGGGCAGCGCCTTCGGGCCCGAAGGCGAAGGCTTCGTCCGCTGGTGCTTCGCGGCGACCGACGAACGTCTGGACGAAGGGGTCGCGCGCCTCGGCCGCTTCCTCGAGGCGCCGCAGGATCTCGCCGCGTGAAGCGACTGCCGGGGGACGCATCGGCAATCGATCACCTCCGGACGCGGCGCCCGTGACCACGCGCGAGGGCACGATCCAGGCAGCGCTCGCCTGGTTCGACGCCGGCCATTTCCTCGCCGAGCTCTCGCGCCGCGTCGCGCTGCGCACCGAAAGCCAGCGCAGCGACGCCCGCGCCGACCTGCTCGCCTACCTGGAGGGGGAGATCGGCCCGGCGCTGGCCGCGATGGGATTCACCTGGCGTTTGCTCGACAACCCCGCGGGGGCCATTCCCTTCCTGTACGCCGAGCGCCTCGAGGACAGCAACCGTCCGACGGTCCTCACCTACGGGCATGGAGACGTCGTGCTGGGCTACGACGCGCAATGGCGCAGCGGCCTGTCGCCGTGGACGATCGTGGTCGAGGGCGATCGCTGGTACGGCCGCGGCACCGCCGACAACAAGGGGCAGCACAGCCTGAACTTCGCCGCGCTGTCGCAGGTGCTGGCGGCCCGGGGCTCGCTGGGCTTCAACGTCAAGGTCCTGCTCGAAATGGGCGAGGAGACCGGCTCGCCGGGCCTGCGCGCGCTGTGCGAGCGCGAACGGCGCCTGCTCGCGGCCGACGTGCTGATCGCCTCCGACGGTCCGCGCCTGTCCGCCGACCAGCCGACGCTGTTCCTCGGCTCCCGCGGAGCGTTCAACTTCGACCTGACCGTCGACCTGCGCGAAGGCGCGCATCATTCCGGCAACTGGGGCGGCCTGCTCGCCAATCCCGGAACGATCCTCGCGAACGCCATCGCGTCGATGGTCGACGGCCGCGGCCGCATCCGCGTCGACGC
>JBLMVY010000364.1:0-5771 GCA_050256935.1 Candidatus Levyibacteriota bacterium
CGATCTGCGGTACGCTCGTGAGGTAATTCACCCAGCCGACGGCTCGGATTTCGGCCATCACGGCGGCCAGATGCGCCGGATAGGCGGGATCACCCCGCGCGCGCAGGCGATGCAGCGTCGCAGTTGCCCCGACGATCTCGCAGAGCATGCGAAAGACCCCGTCGTACAGCGGCGCCTGCTCCGCCATCGATGCGGCTGCCTCGTCCTCACGGCCGATCGCGATCAGGACCTGCGCCTCGGTGAGTCGTATCGTCCACATCTCGCTAGCGGGCAGGCGGCCGCGCTCCCCGGCGGCGAGGGCGTCGGCACAGGCCTGCAGTGCCTGCGTCGGTTGCTCGTGCGCGAGAAGGACCGCCGCTTTCATGGGCATCATGCTGGCGACCTGGACAGGCTGGCGCGCATCGGTGATCCTTTCCAGATGCTCGACGTGGCGCTGCCAGGCAGCGTGGTCGCCGCGGGCGCTCGCCAACGCTGCCCGGGCATACGTGGCCGAGAATTCGAGGCTCTGAAAGCCTTCGCGTTCAGCCAGCGCGTTCGCCTCCGCCACCGCGTCGTCCGCCGATCCGAAGGGAATGCCGCGCGGCGCGCAGGGAAAGCGCCGACCGCTGACGGTACCGTAGGAAATCAGCCAGTGGATCCGCGCCCAAGGTGTGAGCTCGGGATCCCGGAGCTCCGAAGCGACGGCGGCCACGGCGCGCTCGAACACGTCTCGCCGTCCGGACTCCGACGCGTATTCGTTGAGGGCATCGGCGGCGATGAAGCGATCGTCGGCCGCGATCGCCGCCGAGCGCGCCGCGAGCAGCGCCAGCATGCTCTCGACCAGGCGCGACGTCGCCACGTCGTCGACTGTGTATCGCTCACCCATCCCCATCGAACGCAGCAGGGCGGTGGCAATCCGCAGCCTGTCGCTTTCGGGAAGCGGCGCCGACACCTGCGGGTCGTGCGCCGCAAGACGCTGCAGCCAGACGTCCTGCGTCAAGTAGCTGTGCCAGCTCATGTGGATCGCGAGCACCGCCTGGGCCGCGGTCAGCAGCATTCGCGCACGATCCCCGCGCAGCTCGTAGCCGTGAAGCGCCTGCTCGAACCACGAGCAAGCCGATTGCTCGTCGTCGATCATGCGCGCCACACCCATCCAGTAGTAGAGGTCCGGATGGGCGGCGCGTGCGGCATCGGGCAGCCGGCCCGCCGCCGCCAGCAGCGTCGCCCGCCGTCCCTGCCTGATCAGGACCGGAGCGTGACGCTCGAGCGCCTCCGCAGCTGCGTCCCACAGGCCGCCATCGAGGGCCAGCACGATGGCGGCATCGCGGTCGCCCTCGGCGAGAAACGCCTGAACGCCCGCCTGGATCGCCCGGTCGGAAAGCGCCGGATCGATGGTGGTCGCCGAGTGGCGCAGGAAGTCCCGAAACAGGTCGTGATACCGGTACGCCTGCTGCGATCCCGAGACTCGGGTGACGAAGAGCTGGCGGGAGCAGAACGAATCGAGCGTCGCGCCGGCATCTTCGCGTCCCGTCATCGCCGCGGCCACGGCGGGCGTCAGATAGGCGGGCCGCGACGTGAGCAGCATGAATTGCCGCTCGGACTGCGGCAACGCCTCGAAGAATTCCAGCGCGAACAGTCGAAACGCCGCATCGCGCGATTGCGTGGCGAGGGCGTCGATCGACGCAGGGTCGCGCTCGAGCGCGGCGCACACCAGCACGAGCTCCGCCGGCCAGCCGTGGGTGAGGTCGTGCAGCCGATCCGCGTTCGCCTTCGCCACGTCGGCAGGCAGCCTGGCCTCCGCAACCCGACGCGTCTCGTCGCGCGTAAACGCCAGCGCCGACGCGTCGACGATCTGCAGGCGACCGGAGGCCTGTGCCGGCGTCATTTCGACCGGGGGCGACTCTCTCGACAGCAGCAACAGCTGCAGGCCCGGCGGCAGCTCCAGCAGCGCAGCCCCGACGACGCCTGGAATCAGCGTACGCGCAGCGGCATGGAGGTCGTCGATGACGAGGGTCGCGCCCTCCGGAACGCAGGCGAAGAAAGCGCGGAAGAAGCGCTTGGCGAATTCTCCGAGCTGGTCCGCATACTCGGGGCCGAAGCGGGGCAGCGCGGCGCGTCGGGTCCCGGTCGACACCGCCTGCGCGAGGTAATGGAACAGGCTGGCGGGATCGAGGTCGCCAAGGTCGGCGCGGTACCAGAGTGCGCGGCACTGGCGCGCATCGAGGTAGTCGGCGACGGCCGTCGTCTTCCCATACCCGGCCGGCGCGACGATCCACACGGCAGCCCCCTGCGCCCGGTCGAGAAGCCCGATGATGCGCTCGCGCCTGACGATGCGCTGCAGCCGCGGTGGCGACAGCTTGGCGGGGAAACGGCTGGTTCGGCGCATGGACCTCCCGAACGGGTTCGGGTCGATGCAACGCGCCGATCCTGCCCAGGCGCCGGTCGGCTGAACCGGTCGGCACGGGCCGACTCGACCCCGTCGAACCTCCCCTGCCCGCGATCATAGAGGAATCCGCGCCGGGGGGCGCCGGACCGGCTCCGGCTGCCGCCCGATGCTCCGTTAATTCTGCAGCAAGGCGGCGACCTTGCCTCCCTCTTGAACCGGATCGACCATCGCCTCGCGCGGGAACGATCGACCATCGGCCCGCCGACTCGATGGTGTGACGACGAAGGGGGAGGAAACCATGCAGTGCTTTCACCGGCATTCGCGGCGCGAATCGACGCGCCTGCTCGGCAGCTATCGCGGGCTCGCCGTCCTCGTGCTTGCGGCGCTCTCGGCGACGCCCATGACCTCCACGGCGCAGGCGGCGCGTCCGATCTCGCCCGCCGACCACGGCGGAGGCGCACACGCGTTCTTCACGCCCGAGGTCATGCGCCAGCGCGGATTCTTCCCGCCTGGACTTCTCCATGCACCGGGGGCGTCGCAGACTCAGGGCGAAAAATCCGGCCAAGGTGCCTTGCTCTACCACACCGGCTCGGTCATGCGCGACGTGACCAACTACGTGATCATCTGGAATCCGCCACCGGCGAACCCGCCGACGGCGACGGCGCCGCTCTTCGGCGCGACCTACCAGCAGAGCATCGAGCAATACTTCAAGGATGTCGGCAGTACACCGTTCTCGGACATCTACACTCAATACGGCGACTCGACCGGCTTCCCGGTGCCCAGCAGCAGCCACTTCGGCGGCACCTGGGTGGACACGACGAACGCGTATCCGCACACAGGCACCGTCACCGATCCGCTGGTGGGCACGGACATCCAGGCCGAAGTCACCCGCGCGATCGCGGCGAATCCGACCTGGCAGCCGCCGGGCCTGTCGACGATGTACTTCGTCTACCTCGGCCAGAACATCATCGAGTGCTTCCAGGGCCTGAGCAGCACGTTCGGCTGCTTCGACGGTAAGGATTGGCAAGGCAATACCCTGCCTCGCCCGTCCGGAAACCCGAACACCGTCAAGGGCGCCGGCACCTACTGCGCCTACCACAGCTCGTTCCCGCTCAACGGCAGCAACGTGATCTACGCGACGATGCCTTACGCCGGGAGCAGCACCAACTGCGGCAGCCAGTCCGCGTATCCGAACGGTCGTGACCAGGATCTCGTGCTGTCGCCGACGTCGCACGAGCAGTTCGAGGCCTACACCGACCCGAACCTCGACGCGTGGTACGACGCGACCGGGACGGGCGGGGAGATCGGCGACAAATGCGCCTACACCTACGGCCAGGTCGAGCCCGACGGCACGACCTCGGTGCTGTCGGGGCCTCGGTATCAGGTTCAGGAGGAATGGAGCAACGCACTGACCTACGGATGCATCAAGCGCGCCGGTCCGGACCCGCAGCTCGCAATCAACGGCGACCTCGACTTCGGCGTCGTCCCGCGGGGGACCGTCGCGAGCAAGTACGTGATCATCCAGAACACGTCGGGCGGCGACCTCGACCTCCTGAACCTGCGCATCACCAATGCGGGCTCGGCCTACAGCATCGATCCGTCCTCGCCGCTGTGGGGCACTCTTCCGGCAGGTGAGAGCGCATCGATCCTGGTGAACTTCGCGCCCAGCGCGACCGCATCGTCGTCTTTCGTGGCCGCGAACGGCCTGACCGTCGACACCGACCAGATCGGCTTCGAGACGCAGGCGATTCCGACGTCGGCAACGATCGGCCTGCCGCAGGCCGCGGTCACGGCCGGGCTCAATTTCGGGACCGTGTGCAGCGGCAGCACCGTCGACCAGACGCTCACCGTCACCAACACCGGGCAGGCACCTCTGACCATCTCCAGTGTTGCGATCGGCGGTGCGGCGACGGTCGGATTGTCGGTATTGCCGACGCCCAGCCTGCCCCAGACGCTCGCCGTGGGCGCCAGCCTGACGTTCACGGTCCGCTTCACTCCCACGGGGAGCAGCGGCGGCCCGATCGCGGGAAGCGTCGTCGTGACCAGCGACGACCCGACCAACGCGTCGATTTCCGTGCCGATCAGCGGCAACGTCGGTGTGGGAACCGCGACCCTCAGCTCGAATGCCCTCGATTTCGGCGGCGTCGCGACCGACAACCGGACATCCCCCAACATGGCCGACCGCACGGTCACGATCGGCAACACCGGGAGCTGCTCGCTCAGCCTCGGCTCGGCGTCGATCGCCGGCACCAACGCGGGCGATTTCACGATCGTCGGCGCCCCGGCGCTGCCGGTGTCGATCGCCAGCGCCAGCAGCCTGACGCTCACCCTGCGGTTCAACCCGAGCGCCGCCGGCGCGCGTTCCGCGACCCTGCAGCTGGGCACGTCCGACCCCGCGCACCCGTCGCAGTCGGTCGCATTGACCGGCACCGGACTCGTCCCGGCCATTCAGACCTCGGCGACGGCGCTGGCCTTCGGCCCGACGGTCATCCAGTCCCAGGCCCCCGGGTACGCCGGCGCCACGATGGGGCTCTCGATCACCAATGTCGGCCAATCGGAACTGATCGTCGACAGCATGACCGCGGGTTCCCCGTTCTCGGCCCCGGCCGCCATGTCTCCACCGGCGCGCTACGCGCCCAGCGACGGCTTCAACGAACCGGTGACCTTCGCGCCAACGACCGTCGGGAAATACTCGGGAACGTTCGCCATCGCGGACACCGATCCGGAAGGCAGCGCCACGAAGAGCGTGCCCCTCTGTGGCGAGGCCGTGCTGCGCGGCATCCGCGTGCTCGCCGTGGATGTTCACGGCACGCCGTTCGCGTCGGTCAGCAAGCTGCATCTTCAATCGCACGGCACCGCGCAGAACATCAATGTCAATGCACAGAATCTGCCCCTCGTTGCCGTCACGACGTCGTGCGATCCCACCGCGCAGATGCAGTACCAGAACCAGCCGCTGCCGGCCACGGGAACGGTCAACCAGCGCAGTTCCTACTACACGCTGGCGGTGACCGCCGGAGGCAAGTCGACCACCGTGACCTTCACGCTCGACGTGGCGGAATTCAAGACGCTGGTCGTCACGGTCAAGTAGGAGATCGCAGGGGGGGCGAATCCCGGTCGGGATTCGCCTCCACCCCCTTCCCTGCCGGTCGTCGCAAAGTCGCCGCAGCCGGCATCGCGCGGTCGCCTGGTGGCGACCAGGACGCCGCCGGCGATGCATTCATCGCCGGCGGTGCGACGTGGCAGCATCCGGATTTCCGCGTTGCCCTGCCGGCACGCGTCGACGATAATTCAGGCCCGCCGTTCGTCCATGCTCCCTTGCCCGACACCGCTGCCCAGGTACTCGACGTCGATCGACTGAGCGTCGAATTCGCGACGACCGACCGCGTCGTCACCGCCGTGCGCAATC
>JBLMVY010000365.1:0-5820 GCA_050256935.1 Candidatus Levyibacteriota bacterium
CCGCGATCTTCGCGGTCGGCGTCACCTCGTCGACCAGCGCCACCGTCGTCACCTTGTGGGGCATGGTGATCAGCGCACCACGGATGTTGGTCATGCGGAACAGGCTGCGCAGGAAAACAGGGTAGTCGTCGCCCTTCACGCCCATCGGCATCACGACGGCGTCGATCCCCGCCCGCTCGAACCAGGGGTTGTAGATCATCGGCGCCTTGAACGCTTCGGTCGGATAGCCGATGTGGGCGATCAACGTGGTCTTTCCGGTAATCATCTTGACGCTCCGAACGGGATGGGCCGAGTATACGCAACGGACACCTCGATTCTCGAGCCCGGCCGGTGCAACATCCGCGGGCGCACGATGCCCGGTTCCCCGCCCGCCGAACGATGACCTCGATCCCCCGCTTCGACCACGAGCCGCTGACGCCGACCGCGTTCCTGCAGCGCGCAGCGCGCGTGTTTCCCGACCGCGTCGGGGTCGTCGACGGCGACCTGCGCTACACCTGGGGCGAATTCCTCGACCGCTGCATGAGGCTGGCCGGCGCGCTGCGCGCTGCAGGCGTCGCGTCCGGCGACCGCGTCGCGGTGCTCGCCCCCAATTCCCACGTGCTGCTCGCCGCGCACTACGCGGTCCCCTTCGCCGGCGGGGTGCTGGTGGCACTCAACACGCGGATCACGCCGACCGACATCGCCTGGATCCTCGACCACGCCGGCGCGACGCTGCTGATCTGCGACGACAGCCTGGTGGACGCCGCGCAGCAGGCGATCGCGCAGGCGGCGAGCAAGCCGCGCCTCTGGCATGCGGGCGGCAAAGGCGACCAGATCGAAGCGCTGATCGCGCAGGGCGACCCGCTGTTGCATCCGGTGGCGGACGAACGCTCGCTGCTCGCGATCGACTACACCAGCGGCACGACCGGCCGGCCCAAGGGCGTCATGTACCACCATCGCGGCGCGTACCTGCAGGCGTTGGCGATGGCCCTGCACATGCGCCTCGACAGCGATTCGGTCTACCTGTGGACGCTGCCGATGTTCCACTGCAACGGCTGGTGCTTCCCCTGGGCCGTGACGGCGATGGGCAGCCGCCACCTGTGCCTGCCCAGGGTCGATGCAGCGGCGATCTGGCGGCACTTGCGCGATTCCGGCGTGACGCATTTCTGCGCCGCCCCCACGCTGCTGACGATGGCGGTCTGGGATCCCGATGCGCGGCGGCTCGACCGCGGCGTGCGCATCGCCACGGGCGGCGCCCCGCCGACGCCTGCCCTGCTGGAGCGCCTGGCGGCGCTGGGGATGGACATCACCCACCTCTACGGCCTGACCGAGACCTACGGTCCGTCGGTGATCTGCGAATGGCGCAGCGAGTGGAATGCGCTCGCACCCGCCGACCAGGCGCGGCTCAAGGCCAGGCAAGGGGTGTGCAATGTCATCGGCGAGCCGCTGCGGGTCGTCGACGCCGCGGGCAGCGACGTTCCCGCCGACGCCCAGACCATGGGCGAGATCGCGATCCGCGGCAACAACGTCATGCTGGGCTACTACCGCGACGAGGAGGCGACGCGCAAGGCCTGCCCCGACGGCTGGTTCCGCACCGGCGACCTCGGGGTCATGCACGAGGACGGCTATGTCGAGCTCCGCGACCGCGCCAAGGACATCATCATCTCCGGCGGCGAGAACATCGCCTCGGTCGAGGTCGAGCGGGCAATGACCGGCCACCCGGCAGTGCTGGAGGTCGCGGTGGTCGCGGGGCCGCACGAGAAATGGGGAGAGATCCCGGTCGCTTTCGTCACCCTCAAGTCGGGCGCCGAGGCGACCGAGCGCGAGCTGATCGACCACGTGCGCGAGCGCCTCGCGCATTTCAAGGCGCCGCGACGCGTGATCTTCGGGCCCCTGCCCAAGACCTCGACCGGCAAGATCCAGAAGAAGGTGCTGCGCGACCGGCTCCGCTGACCATGGACTTCGACATCCCGCCCGAACTCGCCGACCTGCAGCTGCGCATCCGCAGCTTCATTGCCGACCAGGTGATCCCCCTTGAAGCGGATCCCCGCCGGACCGCCCACGGCCCGGGCGAGGAGCTTCGCCGCGAGCTGCTCGACCGGGCGCGCCGCGCGGGCCTGCTCTCGCCCCATGTCGCTCGCGAGTACGGCGGGCTCGCGCTGTCGCATTTCGGGCGCGCGATCGCCTTCGAGGAGGCCGGGTATTCGCTGCTCGGGCCGATCGCCCTCAACGTCGCCGCGCCCGACGAAGGCAACATGCACCTGCTCGAGGCGATCGCCGGCCCCGCGCACCGGGAGCGCTGGCTGCGTCCGCTGGCCGCGGGGGAGATCCGCTCGTGCTTCTGCATGACCGAGCCCGAGCCGGGCGCGGGATCCGATCCGTCGCTGCTGATGACCACGGCAACGTGCGAGGGCGACCACTACGTGATCAACGGCCGCAAGTGGTTCATCACCGGGGCGGAAGGGGCGTCCTTCGCAATCATCATGGCGCGCACCGGGGATGCCGGGGCGACGATGTTCCTGTCGGACATGACGGCGCCGGGCATCGCCGTCGAGCGCTCGATGTGGAGCCTGGACACCTGCTTTCCGGGCGGACACGGCGTCGTCCGCTTCGACAACCTGCGCGTTCCGGCCGCCGACATCCTGGGCGAGCTCGGCCAGGGTTTCCGGTATGCGCAGGTTCGCCTGTCGCCGGCGCGCCTCACCCACTGCATGCGCTGGCTGGGCGCCGCCCGGCGCGCCCATGACATCGCGGTCGCCTACGCGCGCCGCCGCCAGGCGTTCGGCAAGGCGATCGGCGAGCACGAGGGCGTGGGCTTCATGCTCGCCGACAGCGAGATGGACATGCACATCGCCCGGCTCGCCATCTGGCATTGCGCGTGGACGCTGGACCGCGGCGGACTCGCCCTGCACGAGTCGAGCCGCGCCAAGGTGATCGTCTCCGAAGCCGTCGGCCGCGTCGCCGATCGCTGCGTCCAGGTCCTCGGCGGCCAGGGGGTGACCGGCGAGACCCTCGTGGCGCGCATCTTCGCGGACCTGCGCGCGTTTCGCATCTACGACGGTCCCTCCGAAGTGCATCGCTGGAGCATGGCCAAGCGCATCCTCAGGGGCCCGCGCGAACCGGGCGGCAGCGTGCAGGCCGCCGACCCCAGGGCGTGAGTCGCGCGGGGTGTCCTGCATGTCCGGGATCGACACGCCCGAGAGCCATGCGATCGCCGGCTGGCTCGCCCGCGAGATGCGCGCGACGCGAGTGCGCATCGACCGCTACGAGCGGCTTTCCGGCGGAGCGATCCAGGGCAATTTCGGCCTGGACATCGATGTCTCCGGCGGGCCGCATGCGGGACACCACGCGCTGGTGCTGCGCACCGACGCGGCCTCGGTCGTCGCGGCCAGCAGCTCGCGCGCGCAGGAGTTCGCCGTCCTGCGCGTCGCGCATGCCGCGGGGGTCCTGGCGCCCGAGCCGCTGTTCCTCTGCGAGGACCGCAGCATCATCGGCCGCGAGTTCTTCGTCATGCGCCGCATCCCCGGCATCGGCGCCGGGCATCGCCTGGTCCGCGAGCCGGCGCTGGTGCCCGACGGGCCTGCGCTCGCCCGCGAGCTCGGCGCGAATCTGGCGCGCATCCACGCCATCCGTCCGCCGCAGCCCGCGCTCGGCGCACTCGCTGCGCCGCCCGCCGATCCGGCGCGCACCGTGGTCGCACAATGCCGCGCGCATCTGGACGCGATGTCGGACGCGCATCCGACCCTCGAATGGGGATTGCGGTGGTGCGACATCCACGCCCCGGCGCCGTCGGAGGTCACGCTGGTGCATCGCGATTACCGCACGGGAAACTACCTGGTGGACGGCGGCCATCTGACGGGTGTGCTCGACTGGGAATTCGCCGGCTGGGGCGACCCGCGCGAAGACCTGGGCTGGCTGACTGCACGCTGCTGGCGCTTCGGCGCGGTCGAGCGCGAGGCGGGCGGCATCGCGCCGCTCGAGCCCCTGCTCGAGGGCTACGCCGCGATCGCCCGGCGGACGATCACCCGCGCCGATCTCGACTACTGGCAGGTCATTGCGCACCTGCGCTGGGCGGTCATCGCGCTGCAGCAGGCGCGACGGCACCTTTCGGGCGGCGAGGCGTCGCTGGAGCTCGCGCTGACCGGCCGCATCGTCCACGAGCTCGAATACGAAGTCATGCACCTGACCGGAGCCCGCAGCCGATGAGCGACATTCCGGATGCCGCGAACCTCCTCGCGACCGCGCGCGACGCCCTGGTCGACGAGCTCCTTCCTGCGCTGCCCAGGGATCTGCGCCACACCGGGCTGATGATCGCCAATGCGATGGCCATTTCCGCGCGCGAGCAGCGCCAGGGGGCACAGGCGCTGCTCGCGGAGACCGCCCGCATGCGCGAGCTGCTGCGATCGGTCGCACCCGCGGCGCACCCGCCCGCAGCCGCGGACGGCGCCGATCCGGTCGCGCTGCGCCGACTGCTGGCGGCGGCGATACGCGCCGGGGCGTTCGACGATCCGGCAAGAGGCGCCGCGCTGGTCGATCACCTGACCCGGACCGCGGCCGACGCGACGGCGATCTCCAACCCCAAGGCGCTGCAGGCTGCGCGATGAAGCTCGAGCTCGAAGGACGCACCGCTCTGGTGACCGGCAGCAATGGCGACCTGGGCAGCCACTTCGCCAGGACCCTCGCCCGCGCCGGCGCGAGCGTGGCCGTCACTGCGCGCCGCCCGGAGACGCTGGGCAGGGTGGTGGACGCCATCCGCGATGCCGGCGGCCGCGCCCATCCGCTGGCCCTCGACGTGACGGACCCGGCGAGCGTGGCACGCGCCTTCGACGATGCGAGCGCGGCGCTGGGGCCCATCACCGTCGTCGTCAACAACGCCGGCGTCGCGGTCACCAAGCCGCTGCTCGAGCACACGGAGGAGGACTGGCGGCGCGTGATGGATGTCAACCTCGATGGCGCCTGGCGCGTCGCGCAGGCGGCGGCGCGCCACATGGTCGCCCATCAGCGTGGCGGCAGCATCGTGAACATCGCGTCGATTCTCGGCCTGCGGGTCACGCCGCAGCTGCCGAGCTATGCGGCGTCCAAGGCCGCCCTGATCCATCTGACGCGGGCAATGGCCCTCGAGCTCGCCCGCCACCGGATCCGGGTCAACGCGCTCGCCCCCGGCTACGTCGAGACGTCGATGAATCGCGATGTGTTCCAGGGCGAAGCCGGGCAGGCACTGATCAGGCGCATTCCGCAGCGCCGGATCGGCAAGCCGGAGGAGCTCGACGGCGCCCTGCTGCTCCTTGCCTCCGACGCCGGGTCCTACACGACCGGCGCGGTGTTCGCCGTCGACGGCGGGCACCTGGTCAACACCCTCTGACCACCTTCCGGGAGAATCGCCGTGAGCACGCCTTGCATCATCACCGTCGCCATCACCGGATCGGTACCGAGGAAGAAGGACAATCCCGCGGTGCCGATCTCGGTCGAAGAACAGATCGAATCCACGCACGAGGCCTTCGAGGCCGGCGCCGCGCTCGTGCACCTGCACGTGCGCAACGACGACGAATCGCCGACCTCCAATCCCGAGCGCTTCGGCAAGGTGCTCGAGGGCATCCGGGCGCACTGCCCCGGCATGATCACCCAGATCTCGACCGGCGGGCGCTCGGGTGCGGGCCGCGAGCGCGGCGCGATGCTGAGCCTCTCCCCCGACATGGCGTCGCTCGCGACCGGGTCGGTCAACTTCCCGGCCCGGGTCTACGACAACGCACCCGACCTCGTCGACTGGCTCGCCGCGGAGATGCTGCGCTTTCGCATCAAGCCCGAAGTCGAGGCCTTCGACCTGTCGATGATCTTCCAGGC
>JBLMVY010000366.1:0-4161 GCA_050256935.1 Candidatus Levyibacteriota bacterium
ATCGTGTGCCCGATCCATCGCTGGACCTATGACCTCGGGGGCAAGCTGCTGGGCGCCCCGCACTTCGAGACCCAGCCCTGCGTCCGCCTCGGGCGCTCGCCGCTCACGAACTGGAACGGGCTGCTGTTCGACGGCAAGCGCGACGTCGCGCGCGACCTCGCGGGCCTCACGCTGCAGAGCCTCGACTTCTCGGGCCACGTGCTGAACCACGTCGAGCTGCACCAGTGCAACTACAACTGGAAGACCTTCATCGAGGTCTACCTCGAGGACTATCACGTCGAGCCTTTCCATCCCGGCCTCGGGCATTTCGTCACCTGCGACGACCTGCGCTGGGAATTCGCCGAATGGGCGTCGGTCCAGTTCGTCGGCATCAACAACCGGCTCGCCAGGCCCGGCACCCCGGCCTACAAGCGCTGGCACCAGGCGGTGCTCGACTACTATCGCGGCGAGCAGCCGCCGCACGGCGCCGTATGGCTCACCTACTACCCGAACATCATGGTCGAGTGGTATCCGCACGTGCTGGTCATCAGCACGCTGATCCCGCAGGCGGTCGATCGCACGCTCAACGTCATCGAGTTCTACTATCCGGAAGACATCGCGCTGTTCGAGCCCGAGTTCATGGCGGCCGAGCAGGCGGCGTACCACGAGACCGCGAAGGAGGACGACGAGATCGCCGAGCGCATGGATGCCGGGCGCAAGGCGCTGTACGCGCAGGGGCGCAGCGAGACCGGGCCCTACCAGTCCCCGATGGAAGACGGCATGCAGCACTTCCACGAGTTCTACCGTCGCGAGATGGAAGTCCATCTCGCGGGCCTCTGAGCCGGACGATCGATGACCTCGCGCGCCGTCCGCCATCCGTCCCACCCGTCCGCGACGTCCGCCGCCGGGAGCGGCGACGCGCGCAGCTACACGACGCTGATCGGCACCGCGGATCTCGCGCGTCACCTCGACGACCCCGGCTTCGTGATCGTCGACGTCCGTCACGATCTCAAGCAGCCCGAGCGTTTCGGCATCGAGCAGTACGAGCAGGGACACGTTCCGGGCGCGGTGTTCGCGCACCTCGACTCGGATCTCTCCGCGCCGATGACCGGCCGCAACGGACGTCACCCGCTGCCGACGCCGGAATTCGCCGCCGCGGTGTTCGGCCGTCTCGGGATCGATGCGGGGAGGCAGGTCGTCGCCTACGACCAGGACCAGGGCGGATACGCGTCGCGGCTGTGGTGGATGCTGCGCTGGCTCGGGCACGAGGCGGTCGCGGTGCTCGACGGCGGCTTCGCCAAGTGGACGCGCGACGGCCATCCGGTCTCGACCGAGCCCGCGCACCCGCGCGCGGCGCGGTTCACGCCGCGCAACGTCGTGCCGACGGTGAGTGCCACCGGGATCGCCGCGAGCCTGTCGCGCCGCTCGCTGGTGCTGCTCGATGCGCGCAGCGCCGAGCGCTACCGCGGCGACGTCGAGCCGCTCGACCGCGTCGCCGGCCACATCCCCGGTGCGCTGAACCGGCCGTACACGCGCAACATCGCCGCCGACGGAACCTTCCGCAGCCCGCAGGAGCTGCGCGCCGATTTCGAGAGCATGCTGCATGGCCGCTCGCCGGACGACATCGTTCACTACTGCGGGTCGGGCGTCAGCGCCTGCCACAACGTGCTGGCGATGGCGGTTGCCGGCTACCCGCTGACCCGGCTCTACCCCGGCTCGTGGAGCGAGTGGAGCGCGGATCCGCAGCGTCCGGTCGCCAGGGGCCAGATCTAGGATCCGTTCGGCGCCGCGCCGCCGGCCCCGGCGCCCGCAGTGAGCGGCCACTTCGCCAGCGCGGCATAGCGGGCGCCTTCGGCGCCGGTCTGCGACTGCATCAGCGCGAACTCGTCGATTTGCCAGACGTAGGGACCGACCGGTTGCTCGTCGGGGGGCACCCGGCAGCGACGCACGATCGTCATGTGCGGGTGGAACGGCCGCTCGTCGCAGGCGATGCCGGCGGCCATCAGCGCGCGCGCCAGCGCCAGGGCGAAAGGCCCCAGCGGCTGCGGAGGGCGTGACGACCCGATCCAGGCCACCCCTGCGCGCCTGAATCCGCCCAGGCGATCGAGCACCAGGGTCATTGTCTCGCCCTGCAGCCGCGCACCCACGTCGATGAGCGTCGGCAGGCGCGAGCGTTCGATCGCGCCGATGAATGCCAGGGTCAGGTGCAGGTTCTCGGGCGGGACCGGGCGACCGTGGACGCGGCGCGCCGTGCTGCGCGCGATGTCGCCGATCGGCCGGCGCAGATCGGGCGGCAGCACCAGCGCGTAGAACACGCGGATCGCCGATCCCTCGCCGCTGTCCGGGGCCATCGGCGAAAGTGTAGCCGAATGCCCAGGTGAAAGCGGCGGCCCGCAGGCCGCCGCCGTCACGCCGGTGCGACGCCGCAGGTCAGCCGTTGGCGACCTGCAGCTTCTTCTTCGCCTCGTCGAAGAACTGCTCGTCCTCGGTCGAGTGCCTGAGGGCGGTCGTCGACGACTGCGACCCCTGCACGGTCGTGGTCACCGCATCGAAGTAGCCGGTGCCCACTTCGCGCTGGTGCTTGACCGCGGTGAAGCCCTTGTCCGCGGCCGCGAACTCGGCCTCCTGCATCTCGACGAAGGCGCTCATCCCGTTGCGCGCGTAGCCGTGCGCCAGGTTGAACATCGAGTAGTTGAGGCTGTGGAAGCCGGCCAGCGTGATGAACTGGAACTTGTAGCCCATCGCGCCCAGCTCGCGCTGGAACTTCGCGATCGTCGAGTCGTCGAGGTTCTTCTTCCAGTTGAACGACGGCGAGCAGTTGTACGCGAGCATCTTGCCCGGGTACTTCGCCTGGATCGCCTCGGCGAAGGCCCTGGCGAAGGCGAGATCGGGCTTGCCGGTCTCGCACCAGATCAGGTCGGCGACCGCCGCGTAGGCGAGGCCGCGCGCCACCGCCTGCTCGAGGCCATTGCGGGTGCGGTAGAAGCCCTCGCTGGTGCGTTCTCCCGTGCAGAACGGCCTGTCGATCTCGTCGACGTCGGAGGTCAGCAGATCCGCGGCTTCGGCATCGGTGCGCGCGAGGAGGATCGTCGGGACGCCCATGCAGTCGGCGGCGAGCCGCGCCGCGACCAGCTTCTCGACCGCCTCACGGGTGGGCACCAGCACCTTGCCGCCCATGTGACCGCATTTCTTGACCGACGCGAGCTGGTCCTCGAAATGGACGCCGGCCGCCCCCGCCTCGATCATCGCCTTCATCAACTCGAAGGCGTTCAGCACGCCGCCGAACCCCGCCTCGGCGTCGGCGACGATGGGCGCGAAGTAATCGACGTCGTCCCGGCCTTCAGCGTGCGCAATCTGGTCGGCGCGAATGAACGTGTTGTTGATCCGGCGCACGACCTGCGGCACCGAGTTGGCCGGATACAGCGACTGGTCGGGATACATCTCCCCGGCGACGTTGGCGTCGGCTGCGACCTGCCAGCCCGACAGGTAGATGGCCTTGAGCCCGGCCTTGACCTGCTGCATCGCCTGGTTGCCGGTCAGCGCCCCCAGCGTGTGCACGTAGGGCTCGTCGTGGAGGAGCTTCCACAGCTTCTCCGCGCCGCGCCGCGCGAGCGTGTGCTCGATGTGCACCGAACCGCGCAGGCGGACGACGTCCTCCGCCGTGTACTTGCGCTCGATGCCTTTCCAGCGCGGGTTCTCCGCCCAGTCCTTCTTCAGTCTCGCCGATTCCAGATCGTAGTTCATTGACTGCTCCCATCGATGCCGTGCCGGCGACATCGCGCCGGCGGATTGGTCAGTGACGCCCGCAAGCAGCGGACGCCCTTCGCGCGATCGGCCCAGGACCTTGCCTGTGCCTTCGCAACAGGGACCGGCGAGGATCGCTCGACCGGCCTGCGGGCATGGATGGGTTGCCCCTTGCCCCTCGCACGCTCGTCGCGGCGTGATCCCTCCGCGACTCGACGTGACACGGGCTCAAGTTAGCAAAGAGCTTTGCGCTCAACAAGGGGTTTTACTGCGCTGCAGTATGTTTTTTTCCGCTATAAATCAATTGATTAGAAATCATTTCCAAGATGCGGAAATGACGCTCCGACATCGTAGACGAATTCCTGCTGCGATGCGCCCGCGAAGGCGGCGCGACCGCCGAGTCCGATCCGGCGCTTGGCCCAAGGCCATGAATCGAAA